>JBLNFG010000291.1:0-5489 GCA_050263495.1 Myxococcales bacterium
GCCACTTCCCACCAAAATAACCGCCCACAAAGAAAAGTTGCGACGCGCCATCGTCTGCCGAGTGTAGCACCTGGATTGGCCGGCCCGCGATCCGTTCACCGTTACCTAACCTCTTTACGCCCGGGCAGGAAGGTGAGAGCCTTTGGACATCTGTCGGTTATGGAGGAAGAAACCCACACCGAGCCAACGAAGGCTCTCTTTGCCGGGCGGCTGCGCGATCTCGACGAGTTGTCCCTCAGAGCTCAAGGATGCGCCGAAGCATTCGACGAGAAGACGGGAAAGCACGTCCTCGTAGGCCTCGAAAAGAAAAGTCGCAATCCAACCCTGGCCACGCTCTCTAGCATCGAGCATGCCCACCTCGTCGAGGTGGTGGGGTTAGTGGATCACGACGACGACTGGGTCGTCGTATCCAACCTGGTCCACGGCACCACGCTTCGCGCTCGCCTGCAGGAAATCGGCCGCAAGCACGCGGTCGACGCGGTTAGGACGGCACTGCGCGTCGCGGACGTGTTGAGCCATTTGCATGACGCCGGCATCACACACGGTCGCGTCAATCCAGATAACGTGCTGTTGGCGCTCGAGGTGGGTCAAGAGCCCGCGCTCATCTTCGGTCAACAGAGCAGTCCAGAGTATCTGCGTCCGGAACGCAACTCACAGGACGAAGCCTACGACCCTCGCGACGATACGTGGGCCACGACGGCGCTTCTGTACTTTATGTTGAGCGGGGATCCTCCCCCTCCACTCGGCATTGCATCGTTATCAGCGCTCGAAGGCTTGCGCATTGACGACTCGCTGCTCTGCGAGGTGCTCCTGCACGGCCTGGCCCGCGATGAAGCACAGCGCGCAAAAAACCTTTCGTCGTTGAAACGGGAATTGGCTCGGTGGTTCATTGGTCACGCAGCCGATGAACCTGCCCCAATCGCAGGATTCTCCCATAAGCCCCCGCCACTTCCCCCGTCGGTGGCGCCCAAGCCTCCAGTCCGGTCTGCGGCACCCGAAGCCAAAAGCTCGAGCGCGTTTCCGCGCAATCAAGCGCTGGCGCTGGAGGACCGGCGCAGGGGTTGGTTGCGCTCCGTTCCTTTTGCCGTCGTCGCGGCCGTGGTGGGTATCGGCGTGGCGTGGGGCGTTGCAAGAATGACCCGCTCCGACACCAAGGCTGTCCGCCTTCCCGAACAACCCGGCGCGACAACGGCTCAAACGAACGAAGCGGGTCCGATCGATTTGGCGGAAGTCCCTGTAACCGGCGATGACTCCGCGAAGGAGCAAGCGGGTGGCGATTCCACGGCAAGTTGCGCCAAGGCTTATCTCCGTGCGGGCATGCTGACGAAGTTCGCCCAACTGGACGCAATCTGTCGCGATACGGAGCTGCCGCGGGCGCTCGGTATGCTGCGCCTATCCTTCACGTCGCTCACGGGAGCCACTGGAGTTGTGCCGCCTGGGGCATCGCGTTTCGATGGACTGGGTTGGTATTCGTTGCCGCTACTGTTCGGACTTCGTAAGGCGTGTTGCACGGATCCGCCAAGCATCAAGCTGCCCGACTTGGGCAAGGCTTGCGACGACTTCCCTGCAGCCCTGGACGAACTGGCGCGAGTCGCCTCGACCACGCAACAGTTTGATAGCGTGATCGGTCGGTACACCATTGCAGCGAGGTGCGCAGCTCAAACCGGAAAGGCCGCGGGTATTTCGCCCGTGCCCCCGAGCATCGCGACAGAGAAGGCATTCCGAGACTTGTTCTTGGCAGCAAGCGCTCCTTAGCTGCACCCTTCCCGGCAAACGTTCGGTTCGAGAGTATACGAGCTGCGCCGGATGCGTCTTCGCTGTCACGAATCCTTCGACGGCCAAGCGCGCAGCGCGCATGCTGCGTGTCGAACGGGAGGCATTCTGCAGCGCGCTCCCGGTATGCCCGAGAATCCTCAATGAGCGAAGTCATTCTCATCATCGTCTCGATGGCATTGCAGATCGCCCTGCCTTTTTGGGTGATCCGTCGCGATGATCGAAAGCTGACGGGCGAGGCTTATGCGAGGGGATACCCCGAGTCCACGCTCTGGATCGCGGTCGTGGTGTTTGGTCCGGTGTCTATCCTCTTTCACTTCGTGCGGACACGCCGGAACTGGGTCGGCCTAGTGCTCGGACTAGTCTGGTGTGCTTTGTGTATTGCGGCCGTCGCCGCGGCCGGAGCATTTCTCGAAATAATTCTGGAATAATTCGTTCACCTCGATTGTAAGGCCGGCCGCGGACGCGCTATAGCGGCCCACGAGAGATAGCCGATGGACATCCGGACACTCAACGAAACCGTTGCCCAACAAAGTGCATTCGTCGACGACCTTCTAGCGGAGATTGGAAAGGTCATCGTGGGACAGACCACGATGGTCGAGCGGCTCTTGGTCGGCTTACTTGCAGGAGGACACGTCTTGCTCGAAGGCGTGCCCGGCCTCGCCAAGACGCTGACCGTCAAGACGCTCTGCGACGCGATCAAGGCGAAGTTTGCACGCGTTCAATTCACGCCCGATCTGTTGCCCGCCGATCTAATCGGCACCGTCATCTACGACCACCGTACGGGTGAGTTCTCGAGCAAGCTTGGTCCCATCTTCGCCAACTTCGTGCTGGCGGACGAAATCAACCGTGCTCCAGCCAAGGTTCAAAGCGCGCTGCTCGAAGCGATGCAAGAACGGCAGGTGACGATTGGCGATCGATCCTATCCACTGCCCGATCCGTTCATCGTGATGGCGACGCAGAATCCGATTGAGCAGGAAGGGACGTATCCGCTGCCCGAAGCCCAAGTCGATCGCTTCATGTTGATGGTGAAGGTGGGGTACCCATCTCGCCAAGAAGAGCTCGCGGTCATGGAGCGCATGACGGGGCACCTGGCCGTCGGAGCAACCGCACGCACCACGCCCGAACAACTGCTCGAAGCGCGACGTGTCGTGCGCGACGTGTACGTCGACGATCGCGTGAAGAACTACATCGTCGACGTGGTCTTCGCCACGCGAGAACCCGAGGCGCGCGGCTTGCGCGATCTGGGACCGTTGATCGAATACGGCGCCAGTCCACGTGCAAGCATTGCCTTGAACCTAGCCGCGCGCGCTCACGCGTTCCTCCGTCATCGCGGGTATGTGACGCCAGAAGACGTCAAGGCGATCGGCCCGGACGTACTGCGCCACCGTGTCATCTTGTCTTACGAAGCGGAGGCCGAGGAGGTGACGGCAGAGGACGTTGTCCGGCGAGTCTTCGAGGTGGTCGAGGTGCCATAGTGCCGCTGCGCACCCGCGACCAACTCCAACCCGCCCCGTCTCACATCCATTGAATACTCAAAGACTCTTGATCGGTAGGAGGGAACGGTGATTCCCCGTGAGCTGCTGAGCGCTCTCAGGCGCATCGAAATCACGACGAATCGTTTGGCAACCGACCAGTTGGTGGGCAACTACACCTCTGTCTTCAAGGGACAGGGCCTCGCCTTCCGCGAGGTGCGCCAATACCAACCGGGCGATGACGTGCGGACGATCGACTGGAACGTCAGCGCGCGCATGCGCGAGACCTACGTCAAAGTGTTCGTCGAAGAGCGGGAGATGACCGTGATGCTGGTCGTCGACCTCTCCGCGAGTCAGGGCTTCGGAACCCGCAGCATGAACAAGGCCAGGCTCGCTGCGGAGGTCGGAGCCTTGTGCGCCTTCTCGGCGATTCGAAACAATGACCGCGTAGGCCTGATCCTCTCGACCGACGAGGTCGAGAAGATCGTGCCCCCGAAGAAGGGGCAGAAACACGTGATGCGCGTGGTACGAGAGATCCTCGGCGCTGAACCCAAACGCCAAGGGACTGACCTCGCAATCGCCCTCGAGACTCTGTCGCGCGTGGCACGCCGCCGTAGCGTCGCGTTCCTAATCAGCGACTTCTTTGCACAGGGTCATGAGCGTGCGTTGGCGTTGGCCTCGGCGCGCCACGACGTCATTCCGCTCATGCTCGTGGACCCACGCGACGAGGAATTGCCGGACGTGGGCTTGGCCGCATTCGAAGATTTCGAAACCGGCGAGGCGGTGTTACTCGACACCTCGAGCAGCGAAGTCCGCAACCACTACGCGGCCCAGATGTCACGCTTGCGGCACCGCAGCTTGCAGCTGTTTCGGAAGCTCGGTCTCGATCATTGCGTGATTCGGACGGATCGTCCGTACGTGCGTCCCTTACGCGACCTCTTCGCCCAGCGTGCGCGGAGGATCCATCGATGACAGTCCACACCCGTACTGCGTTTCTCCTCGTCGCGACGACCACGAAGCTTGCGTTCGGTGCACTTCCGCTTCCCGCCGCGTCGGCACCCAGCGCTGCAAGTTCCACGGCTCCGGCGAGTGGCACACCTGTGCTGTGCCAGGAATCCATACCTAGCGGCCGCGAGCGCCCGAAGCTGGTCGAGGAATTTCCGGATAAAGTCTCATCCGGATTCGTCGCAAACCTGGAGGTGACGGTCGAGCACGAGCCCAAGGAAACGGTGATGCCGGGGGGGGACCAGATTCAGCTCGATTCCAAGGATGCGACGGCGCTGGAGCAGGTTGGCTTCATTTTGCCCAACCCCAAGGGCCCGTCCAAGATGCAGGTCGAACGCGACACGGCTGCGTCACCCGCGCGAACCAAAGTGCGAATCCCGATCCTCTCGTTGGCAAAGGATCCGGAGCGAAAAGCCCTCACCTTGCCGAGTCTGCCGATCACGATCGCCCGGGCGAACGGCGAGGTCTTCACGCTTTGTACGCAGCCTCACGCGATCACGATCGAAGATCCGACCGCGAGCACGCCCGATCCCAAGCCGAAGCCGAATCCACCCCCCCGTCGACAGTTGGAGGAGTGGACAACACTGCGGCAAGCCATCGAGATCGGAACGATTGCGCTGATTGCTGGCGCGCTGCTCGCTCTCCTCTTCATGTGGTGGCGTCGCCGACCGAAGCGGCTGCCACCGCCACCTCCTCCGCGCCCACCTTGGGAAGTAGCAATGGAAGAGCTACAAGAGCTGCGCCAAGGGAACCTGGTCAAGACGCAGCGCTACGCAGAGCACTACGACAAAGCTTCGGATGCGGTTCGCAAGTACCTCGGCGCGCGCTTCGGCTTCGACGGTCTCGAGTCGACCACCAAAGAGCTGGTCTTGGGTTTGCGCGCTGCGAGCGTCGACGTGGGGACCACCAATGCCGTCGAGCTGTTCTTGCGCGATGCCGATCTCGTAAAGTTCGCCAATCGCACGCCAACCGAGGCCGAATGCTGGCTGGTGTTGGACCATGCGGAAGGATTCGTGCGAGCCACGCTCCCCACCCCTGCAGAGAACGGCGGCTCCGAGTCTGTACGTCCTGACGAGGAGGCAAGGCCATCATGAACCCTTCCCCCTCGGAGCAACCAACCATGGCACGTGAGGTCGAGCCACCTGACACGACCTTCTCTGATGCACCCCCGCCCAACCCGAATCCCGTCCGAAGGCGAGCTGCGCCTGCGGTAACCGGCCGACGCCGCGCAACCCT
>JBLNFG010000292.1:0-8151 GCA_050263495.1 Myxococcales bacterium
CGAACCAGGGGAACACGTGATCCGTGTCGAAGCGCCAGGCTACCGCAGTGTGGACCGACGCGTTATCGCGGTGTCAGGAGAACTTGTCACCGTTGACATTCCGCTGCTCGAGCTCCCAGCGCTGCTCGACGTTCAAGCCCCGGTGGACGCGCAACTGAGCATTGACGGACGAGTTCAGGGCCGTTGCCCGTTTCCCAAGCCGCTCGAACTGGCGGCTGGCGTTCATGTAATTACCGTGTCGAAGAGCGGATTCATCGGGGTCTCGCGCGAACGGACCCTCGTTCGTGGCCAAACCACCGTGTTCGTAGCCCCGCTACGACGTTCGAACCAACGCACGACCGCGCTGTTTCTCTTGGGAGCGTCGGCATCCGCACTTACCGCCGGTGGAATATTCGCCTTTATTGCGTACAACCAACGATCAGCGGCCGAAACCTTCCTCGACTCTCGAGGGCGTCAACCGCTCTCCCCCAGCGATCTGGCGCAATACAACTCGCAGCGCGAGGACTATAACCGCATTCGCAGCGTGGCGTGGTTGTCGGTTGGTGTTGGGGTTGGCTTCGGAATCACGAGCCTATTGCTGAGGACCTACGATTCTGGCTCAGTCGAAACGATCAAAGGCCAGGAGAATCCTTCGCAAAAGGCTCGACGCCAGCCACCAAGCCTTATCGCGGAACCACTGGTTGGCCCGACCTTCAATGGCATTGGGCTCCGCGGTGTATTCTGATCGCTGTAGCGGGGATTCAACCATTACTAACCTCAACGTGAAAACCGTACCGTGATCGGGGGTGTGGTCGCCGCCACGGCATTGCCCTCACGATCGAGAGCCACGTTGTAACGCTGACGCATTGCACACTGAATCGCCGCAGCGCCAAAACCGTGTCCCGGATCGCGCAGCAACGCAACCCGTTTTGGAGTTCCTTCCTGGCTGAGGGATACGGCAATTAGCACGGTGGCGTAGTCGCCCGCCTCCGGATCCGTCGGAAACAGCCTGGAGCAATCCCACGCACTGCCGGTGGGAGAAGCACTGCGCGATCGATCGGGCGCGCTTCGAACCGAGGAAGGGCCTCGATTGCGCGTTCCCGAGGGTTGCGGCTGCGAAGCAACCGGGCCATGCACGGCCGTGTCAGACGTTCCAACCGAACTGGTGGTTCCTCCCACGTATGCGCCGCCCTCACCCTGCACCAGTGTGAAATCGGCGACCTCGTCTGAATCGGCGGCTGCCGTCAGAGTCTTGCCCGCCTGGGCCGCAGCCGGAGCCGCTCTACTGCTGAGACTGGCCGCGCGCGGGGCTGATAGCCGCTGTGCGGCGGGCTCCACGCGCGGGTTTTCCTCTGCTGGCACCGGTGTTGGCTCGGGCTTCGGCGGGACCTGGAACACTTCTGCTTCGAGGGTCATCTCGGCACGCGAGCCCTTCTGTTTGTATGACGCTTTCGCCTCTTGCACGAGCCAAGTTGCGTGCAGCGCTAGGCTCAAGGCCGCTGCCACAGAAAGCTCGCGAGAAAACCAGGCAGTTGTCATCGTGTCCTCACTGACGATTCGTCTCGAGCGCTTCTGGGCTTACGCCAAACGCAATCTTGCTAATCCCAGACCGCTTGAGTAGGTCCATGACTCGAATTACTTTGCCATGGCTCACGTTAGTATCCGCATGAATCACGGCACGCAGGTCAGAAGTCTTTTCTTTGGCGGCACGGGCAAGGGACTCTAGTTCCTTGTCGGAATTGACCGGTCGCGAGTCGATCGTCGTCTCGCCCTTGGCACTCACCGCCACAGCAAACACTACCTGTTGCTCACCGCCGCTTGCTGCCTTGGGAAGATCCATGGGAACGGTTTGGGAGACAATCAAGCGTGCTGTCACCATGAAGATCACGAGCAACACCAGCATGATGTCCACGAGCGGTGTGACGTTGATACCTGAAAACATTCCTTGTTCGTTACTTCGCGTCTGTATGGCCATGGCCCAATCCCTTTATTGCCGAGTGCTATTCTGTGACAGAACGTCATCAATGGCCCTGCCCCGAGCGATCGCTGCAGCGCCAGCGTGTCCGGTGGCAGCGTCGCCACGGAAGCCACACGGACCACGCTCTGGTTCAACTAAGGCTGGCTGTGAGCCGCCCCCCCGAGACGGAACTCGCTCGGGGTGAAGCGTCGCGGACCGACAGCGGCGCGCGTCGACTCAACTCCGACTTCAGGTATGAAGCGATCTCGAGCGCCAGGATTTCCGCGTCGTCCATCGCCGACTTCACCGTCCGCTCGAACATGTTGAACGCGAATACGGCTGGAATGGCAACGGCTAGGCCAATTGCCGTCGCGACCAATGCTTCAGAGATACTCGACATTACGGCTTGAGGAGCCATCGCGCTCACCGCGCCCGACGCGTTGTGACCCAACGCGTCGAATGCTTGCAGAATCCCCACCACCGTACCGAAAAGGCCGATGAACGGCGCATTTGCCCCCAACGTGGCAAGGAATGCAAAGCGACGCTCGAGCGAGCGCTTCTGGACCAGCACCTCCGCAGACATCGCTTCCTTGGCTTGCTCGGCCGAGGTACTGGATTCATCCCCTTCGAGACCGCGCAACGCAACTTTCGCAGCCGGGTGACGCTCAGCGGAAAGCGTCGCTCGCGCCTGACTGAATCCACCGTCGCGCAGCGCGTCGACGAGCGCTCGACGCAAGCGCGCGATGTCGCCGCCTAACGAGCGCAAGATGATCGTCCGCTCCGCAATGACGGCAATCGAAGCCACACTTAAGAGGATCAATAACCACATGATCCATTCGGATCCCGCGTTCATCATGAGGTTCTTGGTCCGTTCCACGATATGCATACAATCTCCTCCAGCGATCCAGCGCCATAGCGAAGTACGTGCCAATTGCCGCCATTCACAAAACGGCTCACATGAGGCTCTTGCGAGGATCTGCCGCCGCGTCATCCAAGTTAACGGACAGCTGTTTGCGGTCAGGTGTCCGCGCTCAGGGCACCGCCTGCAGACCTCGGTAGCTATCTTGGTGCGCAATGTAGACGTAAACGTGTGCGACCAATGATTCTCATCGGCAAGGTCCTACCGCTAGTCCGATCCGACCCACGATGGAGCAGCCTAAGACCTACGGGGAATAGCTCCGAAACACGAGGCGTTGGGGGGGTGACCATGCCCGGCATCGACCAAGTACTGTCAGTGATCACCAAACAGGGCGCCGACGAGCTCCGCTTGGCGGCTGATCGCGAACCGTCAGTGTTTGCCATGGGCAAGCGGCTACGCTTCACGATGGCCCCCACCTCGAGCACGGTTCTGCACCAACTACTCGGGGAAATACTCTCGCCTGAGCGGGAACAGGAGCTGAACCAGAAGCGGCGCCTCGCTTGCGAGTATGAGCTGGCCGGCGTCGGACGCTTCCAGGTCAACTTTGCCAAACGTGACGCAGGTGAGCTCGAGGTGATTTTCACTCAATCCGCGCGCCAATCCAAGGCCGTGACTGCAACCGCGCCCCGGGCGCAACCCACGGCGGTCCAGGGCACGGGTACCGCTTCCCCGGTAGTTGAGCGGCTACCTACATCGACACAACTTGGAGCGACGCCCGTTCTAGTTGACATGGTCGCACAAGCGACACGGGCTGGTGCGAGCGATATCCACATTAGTGATGGTCAAGCGCCATTCTTTCGCGTCGACGGGCGCCTACGACGCTTCACTGGCATCGAGAACGTCAACATCGTCGACGTATTCCAGCTCGAAGACAGCGACTCGACCAAGCTCCTCGCGGGAACAGCGCTGGAATCTACACTGGACCTCTCTTCCAGGGAACGGCTTCGAGTTACGGTCTATCGCATCGAAGGGGGCCTCGCTGCTGCAGTTCGCCTTCTGCCGATCTCGGCGCCATCGCTCAACGAGCTGCACCTACCAGTCTCATTGACTTCGCTCGCCGAGCTACCGCATGGCTTGGTTCTCGTTTGTGGTGCCACCGGGTCAGGGAAATCAACTACCCTTGCCGCACTTTCTCGACACGCAGTGCAGACCCGTTCGCTAGTGCTCGTGACCCTCGAGGACCCAATTGAATTTACGCTCATCAGCTCCGAGCAGTCGATCGTGCGGCAACGACAGATCGGCCGTGATGTCTCAAGCTTTACTGTTGGGTTACGCGATGCTCTACGCGCAGACCCTGACGTCATTGTTGTCGGAGAGCTGAGGGACGCAGAAACGATCCGCCTCGCGCTGACGGCAGCAGAGACTGGACACCTGGTTCTCGCGTCGCTGCACAGTGGATCGGCGGCGTCGTGCATCGAACGGCTCGTAGACGCGTATCCGGCAGATCAACGCACCCAGATCCGCGTGCAGCTCGCGGATGCATTGCGCGCCATCGTGGTGCAGCGACTCCTGCCCGCAGCCCGCGGAAGCGGTCGAGTGGTGGGGATGGAGTTCCTGCGCGTTACACACGGTGTCGCGAACGTTATTCGTGAGGGAAGAACGGCACAAATTGGCACCGCGCTCCAAGCGGGAAAAAAGGACGGGATGATCAGCCTGGAACGTTGCTTGGCCGACTACGTGCAGTCGGGACTCATCACGTTGGACGTAGCCCGCGCGGGTGCCAATGACCTCGAGTCACTCACGAACTATCTCGGAAAGTGACTAAAGAACAGCGCACGCTCTCCTGATGAACTATGCAGCTCTTGACGGCGCTGTTCTGCAATATCCTAGATGCGACCTCTCAACGCCTTGCGAATCTTCGGCATCAAGTCCGCAGTATTGTAAGGCTTCTGCACGAAACCCTCCGGGCCCTTGTCCCTGAAGCGGTTGACTACGTCTTGCTCGTTGTATCCGCTGGCCATTATCACCCTCACCTGAGGGTCGAGGCGCAACAGCTCGCGAAAGCACCCTTCGCCATCGAGCCGAGGCATCGTAAGGTCTAAAATGACTAGGCGGACCCCCTCGTGCGTTCGGTATTGCTCAAGCGCCTCCCAGCCATCGGCGGCCGTAAGCACGTCGAATCCTGCCGCTTCAAGCAAACCGCGCCCAGTACGACGAATGCTCTCGTCGTCGTCCACGAGCAGCACCAGGCCACTACCACGCCAGGATGAGCTAGGGCCGGAAACCGGTTCGACCGCCTCCGCGGCCACGTCTTCCGCGGGCAGGAGCACTTTGAAGCAAGTTCCCTCACCCTTTTTCGTGCGCACTTGTAGCAGCCCCTTATGACCCCGCACAATCCCCATGACTGCAGCCAGGCCCAGACCACGGCCGGTAAATTTCGTGGTGAAGAACGGATCGAAGATCCGGGTGAGGGTCTCCGGGCTCATGCCGCAGCCCGTATCTCTCACTTCGATGTACACATATCGTCCGGGCGCATGCATCTCTCCATCCCCGATGACGTCCTGCAGATCAGAAGTGCCGTATTCCAACACCCCAGTGCTCAAGGTCACCACCCCGTCTGGCTTCTCGATTGCCTCAGAGGCGTTGGTGATTAGGTTCATGACGACCTGACGGATCTGCGTCGCGTCGACGACCACGCTCGGCAAGTCTTTGCCCATTTCATACTTAAGCTCCGCCCGTTTGCTTACGGACACACTCAGAAGGTGGGCCATTGCGCGTACGATATCGTTCACCGAGAACGGTTGAACAATGAACCGTCCCTTGCCGGAGTAGGCTAACATCTGACGGCACAGATCGGCAGCGCGCCTGCTGACCCGTTCGATGTCAGTCAAGAACACGCGAGCGGGATCCGTCGCTGCGAGTTCTCGAATCGCGAGATCTGCGTTACCTAGGATGCTTGTCAGTAGGTTGTTAAAGTCATGAGCAATTCCGCCGGCGAGCACGCCTAAGCTCTCGAGTTTCTGCGCTTGCATCACCTGTTGCTGCAGACGACGCTGCTCGGTTTCCGCCCGCCAAATGTCCGTCAGGTCCTGCATCAGACCAACAACACACGTCCCGGTTTCATCGTGGTTCACGCCTTCGATAATCAGATGACAGAACCGTGTTTCACCGGTTGGCCTTCGGAAGCGAAGCGGTAGCTGCTGCACGCCTGTTTGCCTTACGACCGTCTCGAGCGCCGCGTCTAGTTTTGTTCTGTCCTCGTCCAGAATGCAGGAACGCACGAACGCCAAGGTCGGGGTAAACTCGCCGGGCTCCACGCCAAAGATCCGATACAGTTCTGGCGTCCAAATCAGGTTGCCTGTCTCGAACTCGATCATGAAGTGACCGATGTGCGCCAACTCCGAGACCTTCAGCAACTGCTCACGGCTGGCAGCAGTTGTCCGCTCGGCAGCTTTCAGCGCCGCTTGCCCGACCAGGCGCTCGGTGATATCGCGGGCAACCGCGTGCACCGTCCCGCGTTCGTCGGCGACCGAGCGCCACTCGAGCCAGCACCAGCTGCCGTCCGCGCGTCTGTATCGATTTCGCAAGTCGAGGACTCGTTGCCCTGAACTGAGCCGATTCATTGCCTCAAGGGTCTCAGCCACGTCATCCGGGTGAACGAAATCCAGATACCGGGCCCCTTGTAGGTCCTGGAGTGCGTAACCAAGCGTCGTTTCCCACGCGGGATTGAGCCATCGAAAGCGCGCGTCACGGTCGGCGATGCACAACAGATCGAGTGATAGGGCACAGTAGCGCGTCAAGGTCTCGGCAGCGCTGCGCGCATCTTCCTTGGCACGCCGATTCTCGGTGACGTCGCGTAGACTCACGATCAAGACCGTTCGCCCCCCGATTTCACCCATTGTGCCCGTGGCTTCAACGCAGTGCCGAGAACCGTTGGGGCTGACGATCACCATTTCTACGCAATCAAAGCGACCTTCACTCTGTAGTTGTGCGATGGCAAGCTGCCTACTTTGGGGTTGGTCCCACACTCCGATATCGAATATGTGGCGCCCCAGCAGTTCTTCATGCGGGTATCCCGTCAAGACGCAGAATGCGCGATTGACGTACAGAGCCTCGCCCGTTGACCGCGCAATCGCAATCGGATCCGGTGCCATGTCGACGATCTGCTCAAAGTCGCGAGCATTCTCGTTGGACCGTTGCGTGGCACTTTTTCGCTCGGATTTTTGGCTTGCACCAAGAATGCCGCACACACTTCCGCCGCTCGTGGCCACGGGCGACAACGACGTCACCCATGAGTGGGTGCCCTCATCGTCGCTGATGCTTTCCTCGATCAGCTGCGAGACACCCGTCGTTATCACCAGTCGCTCGGCGGCTCGGCGTTGCTCCGCCCGCTCTCGAGACAGAATCTCGTCATCGGATCTCCCGGTGGTGTCGTCGGGCGAGTTGAGCCCCACGGACGTGGCGAATGCACGATTGACCACGCAGTAGTGTCCTGCCTCGTCCTTGACCCAGGTCGGATCGCCCTGATGATCGACGATCGTGCGTAGCGCCCGATGCTGTCGCTCCATCCGGTCTAGCTTGGACTTGTGTTCGGTGGTGTCCTGCAACACTAGCGCAACCATGTGAAAACCGAGCGCTAGGATCGAGACGTCGCAGCTGCGTTGGCTGGCGACCAGGAATGTTTGGATCTGCTTGGGTTGCCCGCACTTGTCGACGCCATCCAAGTCCGAGAGGAGAAACGGAGCATTCGCGTCGAAGATCAGCGACGCCAGTTGTCCCATTGCATCCTTGCGTCGAACGCCCAACGCGCGCTCGAACGCGTCGTTGAGATCGACCAGACGAAAGTCGAGCGCGCGCCCTTCGGATCCGAAGACCAACTCACAGAGCGCCACAGCCTCCTGCATCTGCTCGAATAGCGCGAAGTACCTGTTACCGCTCGCGAGCTGCACTTCGCTGTCTCTGGCGGCAGGGATGGACTCCAAACGCGGCATGTGGGTTACCCTTGAGGGTTAGGACCTCTAGACAAAAACGGCAGTGGCGCCTAGATCCTAACCTGGCCTAGCCAGACAGGCCGTTAGGCATTCTCCCAATCGAAAGGTCGTGCTCTGTCATGCATCCTGCAAGACCGGCGACCTGCACGCTTCGCATGCTAGCCCAAAACTTGTTCGGATATTCTTGTTCCTGTGCGTTTTGGGGCCCCGGCCCCAAAACGCACGCGGGGGGCAAAACTTGACACATTCGCAACGATTTCCGACTAACGCTCGCGAATTTCGTTAGTTCCATTGAAAGCTCGCCCCAGAGGGCCGCGGCGGGCTGATATCTATCGAAACGATGCGTGCAACTGAGGGAGCGTTTC
>JBLNFG010000293.1:0-2734 GCA_050263495.1 Myxococcales bacterium
CGACCCGCCTGATTGCGATCGTGACGCGCGCATTCGGCCTTGGAGGTGAGCAGATTCCAAAACGGAACGCCCAACGGTGAAGCCTTGCTGAGTTGAATCTGCTGCCGCGTCGCGGACACGAGCTCATTCAAGGTATGGTCGTCCACAGCGATGACTTCTGGGCAGAACAGGAATGCTGAGCCCCAGCCAACGGAATCAACGCCGTAACGATCCATCAACATTCGATGTTCGGCGGCGGTACCGACGCCACCTTGCACGGTGATGCGAATTGGCGGAGGTTCCGCCGGAACGGGCCGCCCGAGAGCGCGTAGCGCGCTCGCGAAGAGTTCATACAACTTCTGGCGCAAAGCGTCGCGCTGCTTACGGAACTCATCGAGAATTGGACCCATCAGTTGACCTTCGGTGGGGAATGCATGCCCACCGCAGTTCAACCCTGATTCGATCCGATACTCACTCACCCAAAGGCCCTTCTTCGCCAACATGGCGCCCTGGATATCGGCAGACCGGTAGTCGCTCACCTTCAGACACAGCCGCTTGTCGAACACGCCTTGCTCGTCTGGGTAGAAGCAGTCCAGCGTCGCAGCGCAGGCAAAAAGGCGTTGATTCATTCCAGCCGAGAACACCACGCTCGAACGCAGTTTGCTCATCGCGAAGCCGCGCAGCGAGGCCAGCGCATCGCTCTGATTCGGCGGCTTCTGCGCGCCCGCCAGCGTGTACGCGCTGTCGAGCTTGGTCATGATGTTGGCTTCAATCTGCCCAGGAATGACCGCTGCTCTGAGTTCTGACTCCACGCGCGCGCGCTCAGTTGGCTCGGTAATGGTCGGAAGATTTCGCCACTTGACCTTGGTGTCCGTCTCCGGCAGAAGCTCGAAATAGCGGTGAATCGCCGAGCCTGGCTCGAAGGGCGAATTCTTCAGCAACTCGAAACGACGCGCTACCTCGTCGGCAATAAGATCGAGATACGCGGCTGTACGCCGCGCGCGAGCATCTTCCTCTTTGGGTCCGATCGGCTGATACTCGACACCAAATTTCTTGCTGAGCGCCTGGCGCTGCTGCTCTAGCAAAGTATCGTCCGCAAGCGCGACGACGGACGTGACACCCAGCGGCGCCACTTCGAGTGGAGTGGTGTTGGTGAAGCCAGTTCCCATGACTGGAATGTGAAAATGATGCTCGCTCTGCGGGGTGGGGCGTGCCATGGCCGAGTTACTAACGCGAAAAGCGAGGGCGAGCCCGAGGTACGCGTAACAAATCTCACTGCGTCAATTTTCGCTTGTGGTTGGACCACCTGACATGTGGTGATCCGTCAAGGCACGCCGGCTGACCGCAAGCGTTTGGTGGGCGAATTTGCGGCAAGTCCCAAGTGCAGTCCCATGCTGACGCGCCGTGTCACAACTCAGCCTTGCTGTGTGCGTCATTCAAGAACCCCGGTTTCCAGACCAAAGCGCGCGCCTTCGTTGTCGGTCCGCGGAGGTTCTACCACTCGCTCACAAGGTATTTTTGTTGTTTGTTCGTCGCGGTCACGTGTGGTCGCGGCCTCGCTTCACGTCGTGGCGCAAGGCTCAGAATTGCAGGGTCGCGCCGAGTCGAACCTGGCCCAACTGATAGCTTGCCCCCAAGTGAAGCTTACCTTCGAGCGGATACACGTCGTTGCGCAATAGGGATTCGATCGGTGAGAACAGCCCAGCCATGGTCATGATCGCGCCCGTGGTCTGAAGCAGTCCGTCGAGCGTTAGTACCGCGACCACTTGCGCTTCGTGCATCACCGATTCGCGACACCGCTCTTCCTTTTCGTTCAAGCTGGTGTCTTGCCCGGTGCCGGTATAAGTCAGATCAGCGACGGTGCAGTCGATTTTGCGGCCACTCATCGCCACGAAAGGGCCTGCTACCGGCACTGCGAGCCACCCTGATCGTTTAGAGAATCCGGAAGCAGCCGCCACGACTAACCCCGTCGCGTACGGAGCAAGTAGAATCGCTAGTCCGCCGTAGACCAACCCGGCGTTGATGCGACTCTCCAAACGATAGCCTTGCGGAATCGGCATACCGTCGCGATACGGCAATACGGCGGGAGGCCAAGCGGGCAAGCTGAGCTGGCTCGTCTGAGGATCGGCTGCAAGCGGGGGCAAGGTTCTCGACGCAGCATCGGAAGTGGTTGGAGGCAACGCAGAGGCTGGCGCGGGCGCTGCAGTCGTTGGAGGTGACGCGGAGACGCGCGCGGGAGCCGCGGGCGTGGTTGGAGGTGACGCAGTGGCACGCACGGGAGCGGCGGGGGGCGCAGCTGGAACCGGAGATGTTGGCGATTGGGTGTTCGATGGAGTCGGGCGTGGCCCCGAAGAAGGGGGCGGAAAGCGCAGCCCCTGCGCGGTGGCCGGCTTCGTTGCAAATGCAGAGGCGGCCCCAATCGCAGCCAGAGCAAGGACGACGCGCCGCAGACTCCTGGTCAAATAGGGAAACTGTGTAGGGGGAACCGCCCGCATGCCGGGCAGCATACAGGCTTTCTTGTTCGTGTCGATGACACTTACCGTGTTCCAGCCGATTTTGCGCGTTAGTTTTGCTATCGGGCCACTCTTCCAGCGCCACTTCGAGCTCCTGAGACGGACCCAACCAATCACGCGGACACTCTCCACGCAGTCTCTTGATACGGCGGTCCTCGGTCCGTCGCAGCCAGCGCGCGACTAGTACCCCGAATCTTTTGAAGTGATAAGTGCTACCGAGGTGAGGGGTACTAGGAATTCGC
>JBLNFG010000294.1:0-5462 GCA_050263495.1 Myxococcales bacterium
ACCTCGCCCGCAACACGATCAAGGCCATCCTCAGGAAACGCGGAATCGAGCCTGCGCCGGAACGTCGGCGCCATGCGAGTTGGCACACGTTCGTCAAATCTCATCTTGGCGCGATTGCTGGCGCGGATTTCTTCACAGTGGAGGTATTGCGAGGGTCGGGTTGGTTCGGTACTACGTCTTCTTTGTCATCGACATAGCGACGCGGCGTGTGCATGTCGCTGGAATCACTGATCAGCCGAGTGAAGCATGGATGAAGCAAGTTGCACGAAACCTCACCGATTGTGTGGATGGCTTTCTGAAACAGACGCGGTACTTGATCCTTGACCGCGATCCGCTCCACACGAAAGCGTTTCGAACGACGCTCAAAGACGCGGGTGTCAAGATCGTGCGCCTGCCGGCGCGCAGTCCCAATTTGTATTCCTACGCGGAGCGCTGGGTACACTCTGCTCGCTCCGAATGTCTGTCACGAATCATCCCGTTCGGTGAAAAGCATCTTCGGCGGACGATCGCTTCTTACGTTGATCATTACCACATGGAACGGAATCACCAAGGACTCGGCAATCGGTTGATCGAAGCGAGTGCAGCGAGTACGAATGCTGGTCAGGGCCGCATTCGGAGACGCGAACGGCTTCGTGGACTCCTCAACTTCTACTATCGCGACGCGGCCTGATTAGGCTCGATCGAGTTCCTGCACAGTACGCGGTGGGCGGCATAGGGAGTCGCGATGTCTCACTCTGCGCGAATTGAAGAACGGTTTGGTGGTCGTCTTGGACCGCAGCTCAATCGCTGGTTGCCCGCCTCATCCAGTTCGGCAACGCAACGGTTCTGCATGTCGTGAGTGCCCAACCTCAGCGAGCACTCGTCTCCAGCATTCTTGCCGTTGCAGGGCGCATAGAAGTCAAGTTGCGATCCGACAACCTTGCCGACGCCTGGCGGTGCTCGCCCAGCCTGGGGTTGGTTACTCGCTTCCGCTGCAACTTCCTTCTCATCGGAGGAACGCTTTGAACAAGCCAGCAGTGCTCCTGCTAGGACCACGACACAGAATAGATAGGCGGGAGTTCTCATTCGTTTTACCTCGTACTTGGCTGCTTCATCGGTCGAGTGGAGTGCGACGGAGAAACGCTATTGGGGCGCCTGACTATTCCAATCAGCCTTCCTCGCACGACCTCAACGCTCGCATCGAGCACCACCCCGAGGGAGCTAAAACCTCGTAAGGCTAAGTCAATTCGCTTCACACGCCCTTCGCCATCAAGGGTCCTCGACAAATCCTTGCCGGCCTGACGTCTCATGCGTCGAGAGTTCGGATGCAAGGAGCGCAAGATGGCTAGTCCAGGGCGAAGAGCCGAACTCACTCTTGGAATTGTCGCCGCTCCTGCTGATTGCCCAATCGAAGAGTGACTCGGGATTTACACCATGCTTGAGCGCGTCTGCCCATGTATCGAGGCCGCAGCGCTGACGACAACGACGTTCCAAGAAATCCGCCATCGCAAATGCTTGGGCATAGTACGTGTTAGCGAATTCCGCCGACACGCTATCTGGAACGGCCTCGACCATCTGGCGTGTTGGGATGGGTCTTCTCATCCACCCTGATCGGTATGTGGCGGGTACGTCCTGAGCGATGATCATCGCAGCCCCCTCTTGGAACCAGAACGGTTTGGCAATTCCGTTGCTTCGGAGAAGATGGTGAACGTACTCGTGCTGTAGACTTCGCCTCAACTCGTTACTTGCCTTCCAGATCTCGTGACCTGAGGGAGAATCCGCGGCTTTTTCCTGGCCCAAGGTCGACGCGGCGAGGTGAATCGCACCATCGTAATATGCGATGGCAACGGAACGGATACAAGAATGCTCCTGCAGTGCTTCGACGTCAGGATAGAGGTAGACGACTGGTGGTTCGAACGCAAGGTGAAGCCTCAGCGTGGCTACATAGTTGATTCGCGCCAGGCTTTCTTGAATCTCTCGAATAGCCCATTCTGGCGCGCTAGGATGGACGTACAACGTCGTGTTCCAGACTCTTCTCGAGACGAACGACGCCAGATAACGGGCGCGTGATTGAGCGAAACCTGGCCGCGGATCATCGAGGCACATCTCAGCACGTCGGCTCGAATGCCCTGCGTCTGGGGCCTCCACTGGCGCAGGGCCA
This sequence comes from Myxococcales bacterium, assembly GCA_050263495.1. Taxonomy (GTDB): domain Bacteria; phylum Myxococcota_A; class Polyangia; order Polyangiales; family Polyangiaceae; genus FEN-1139. Next base: position 2,141 of record JBLNFG010000294.1, read on the forward strand.
TCCGCGGCCCCTTTCTCCGAAGTTTCTTGCGGCGGAGGGTCCGGTAGGCTTCGAATCAAGTTGTCTGGCGCTGGAGAAACCTTGCTCAATGGATCGGTTGACCAGCTATCGGTGACGCGAGGAAGATCCGCAGGCGGCAGGATATTTGAGTGCAAACTCTGGTTCGTCCCACCTCTGCCAGAAAAACGCCACATGCTGGCCGCACCTGCAATGAGCACGCCTGCGCCCAACAAAAGAAGCAAGGTCTTGTGAGACTGTCGAGGCAAGTTGGTCCGTGACGCCATGACCGGGAATCCGTCCACACTACGTACACAGCAGGAGATACTTTCGTGAGACGGTGTTTCTATATAAACCTCCAACTCAGCGCCGGGAAGTGCGGCACGCCAGTAGCGCTCGTGTGGACTGCCATGGTCAGGTGGCAAACTGCCGCTCACAAGACAATCGAACAGGCTTCCGACACATTCGTTCAAATAGCTTCGACTAAGTAGCCGGTTGAAGCCCAGGGGACACTCGTCATTCCTTCGGCGACGATTACATCTGGCGGCGTATTCACCCATGCCGCCTTCTTCGACACTGAACCGGCGTCGCTACCGGCGGTCGCTATGTGGCGTTGGGACCACTTCGGTCCCCGGGTTGTGTTCGGTTCAGGTACTTTCACAAGTCAGCCGCCCTCGCGGTTGTACGGCAATTCCAGACGCCGCCATCTCGCCACCTATTGGCACGCGGGGCTCCCGTACACCTCGAGTCGGCGCGCTTTCGCCGTGCGAATCAACCGCGGCGCTCTAGTGCGTCGTCCCAAGGTCTCGTTGTTGTTCGCTGCCAGAAGATCGACCAGCCTGAAGCACAAGAGCCACGCTACTTGAGCCTTACGCGTTAGGGCTACGTGCTCGCGAACCCAATCCCAACGCGAAGGCGACACGTGAACACCGGTGGATGAGCTGGCTGTGCAGCAGACGGAAACCTAAGACACCCACACTAGAGCGCCCGTCCTATCCCGTTCCGCAACCTGGCAGAGTGTGTGAATCGAGCGAACCCGCCGTGTCTGCCATATGCTTCGCTTTCAAGAGCAACTTCGTTCGAGCGTTCAATAGTAGTCAGCCAGACCGATCGTGGTGTCGTAACCTGCGCCCCACATGTTCCACTGCATATCGAGCGGGCCGTAACTACTGGTCATTGTGTAATACCAACACCACCCTGGCGCAACTGAATCGCTCACCGCCGGAATCCATGTGCCATAATCGGGATCCCAATACAATCCTTCGATTGATGCGCTACTGGAGCCCTCCGAGCCAACAAAAAACGCCGCTCCGCTGTAGCTAACTGGTGGCGTCTGCACCGACGCGCCATCATACTGATAGATACAGACTTTTGCGCCATACTGGTCGCAGTAAGTTGGAATGAACCAGTTGTATATCTCATCATATGTTTCAGGCCGAACAATCTCGCCATCGCTGGGCTTCTTCCAATACGGTGCAGGTCGAATATGTGGCGACGTTGGCTTTCCCGCGCTCGCCTTCGCTTTAGCCACTGCACGAGCATCCGCTGCCAGTATCGAATCAGGAATCCTCGTCGATGTGCCTGCAAAGTGGCGATAAATCTCAACAAGACTTAGCTTCGCGAGTTCAGGTGTAATTACCCGAGTTCCTAGAACCGGAATTCCTCCTTCTGCCACGCCCGTGATGCCAGGGGCATATTCGACTAGCTTGATCAACCGGCCACTCTCCAGTTGGAACGACGCAAGCACGTTGCCTGCATGCGTCTCTGGCGTGGCTTCCTGAGCCTGGCCTAATCCGGTGATGCTAATCCCGGCAAGCATAAACATTGACGACAAGAGTGAATTTCTTAGCTGTTTCATTCTAACTTCTCTCCATTCTTTACTCGTTTGCTCACGATCCTTCCTGAGCAATCGTGAGCAAACGATTATCTCGGACAAATTGCTTCAAATGAGTGATGAACAATCGAACTGGAGCCATCCCAGAGCTAAGGATCTCCTGATGCAAATTCTTGAATGACTGTTCGTAAGGTAAATGCTCTGCAATTCGTGTGAGTCGGTCAACGAAGGTCGCGCATCGCCAGCCCCCGTACTCACAGTGACGCCCCAACTGCCTAGCGTTGTGACATGGTTCGCTCTTACTTACTCTCCTTTTGGATCAACGGCGCGGTGACCCGTCGAGTGGTGACGCAAGTCAATCGTACAAGCCTGCGACTAACGCCAACAATGTGCGAATGCCCAACCTCATTATTGAGTCATAAAACAATCGGCACGAACCACCCAAATATCTCAAAAATCCGACTTCGCGCTGCAGATTTCTTGGCTTTGACCCGCTAGGCGATTGGCCTACCTCACGAAACGTTTCTTGAACTGCCGCGGCTTGAACAGCATTATGAGCTCCGCGAATTGCTAGTACCCCTCATCTTAATAGATTAGGGGTACTAGAATGCCTAAGCTTTAGCGTTCTAGCGGCCGCATCTGCGATCAATTCTCTTATTGGACGCGACGCTATTCTTGAAGCGCCGAACGCAGCCGTTTCGCTAGACGCTTTACGACTTTCGAGTGAAGCCGATGTGCCATTGGCCGGGAAATGCTTAGGACCTTGGCAACGGACTCGTAGGACTTATCCTCGAAGTAATAGAGATTGAGCAGCCTCGATTCCGTTTCGCCGAGCTCCTTGATGGCGGACTGAACTACAGCGATTAGTTCAGCTCGGGCATATGCTTCCTCCGGCGTTGTTTCCGCCAGCTCTTCAGCGAAATCTCTTCTGTCTGTGCCAAAGTCGGCGCAAGTTACGGAACTGCCCGCGTCAGTCGCTACCGCCAGTTCCCTCAAACGTGCTGGCCTATCGGGCACCCCCCAAGAGTCAATTCTGGGGTTCGCCTCTGGGCTCGAGTCCTCCGTGATCGATGCAGCGGAATCGAGCAAATCCAGTTGCGTTCGAGAGCGCCGCGGTAGACACGTCGTCTTGCGGAACGCGTCGATCATTGCGCCTTCAACACGATACGTCGCATAGACCCGGAAGGGAGTGCCTCTGTTGGGTTGGAATCTGAGTGCCGCGTCGAACAGGCCCTCTCGACCTGCGGCAAGTAACTCATCAAAGTCGATACTGGTCCTGATTAGCCGTGATACCTGCTTAGCCACAACACGAACCAGATCGAGTTCGCCAAAAAAAAGCAGCCTCGTCACGCGAATTTGTGGGTGAGCCAATCAGGTTCGGGTAGCTTGCCGAGGCGGTGATACAAGGCGGTTTGTGCGTGGTCGAAGCTGCGAAATCCGTACGCGATTCTGGTGGTCACTCTCGCCTTTAGATTGAATCCTTCGACTGCT
>JBLNFG010000295.1:0-6253 GCA_050263495.1 Myxococcales bacterium
AGATCATCCGCAGGCGTACTCCAACGTTGTTCAAGTACTCGGAACGCAGCTCGGTGATGGCACTAGTCTGTGGGAACGTCGACGTACGATCGGGTTCGTCGCTCCGGAGCTCTCTTGGCACTACCCTCAGGAGTGGTCGCTGTTCGATGTCGTCCTATCCGGGTTCGACGCCAGCATCGGCAGCTATCGAGAGCCCTCGTCTGAAGAACGGGTTGCGACTCAGAAATGGCTGCGTCGATTGGGACTGGGCGAAAAGGCGACGGCCCCCTTGGCGATCACCTCCGAAGGCGAGAAACGGCTGGCGCTACTGGCACGCGCGATGGTGCGCGAGCCACCCTTGCTACTCCTCGATGAGCCCACACAGAATGTGTCAGACGCAGCACGCAGTCAGCTCTTCGCGGTCCTCGACGCCTTGGCAGCTCGGACCACCATTGTGCTAGTGACTCACCACTTGGAAGAGCGCCCGCACTGCATCAATCGGCATCTGGCACTCGAACTCGGTCGAGTGCGTTATCGTGGGCCCGTGGGTGGCATCGTCTAGACTAGGGGGCCCCGACGTTCTCGGCCGCTACGAGCAGCTCGTTTGCCCTCGCGATCAGCGACTCGGGGTCAAACGGCTTGTGCAGCCGTGCTACGAGTGGCTCATCTACCAAATTGAGTAGCGTCGCGAAATCGTGTCCCGTGACGAACAACACAGGGGTACGTAAGCCAGATTGACGTAGCGCTTGATACAATTGAAGTCCGTTACGTTGGGGCATCATCGCGTCAACAACCGCAAGCGCCAGCCGAGGACCGTCGGTGAGAATCCGATCGACCGCCTCCTTCCCGTCTGCTGCGGTGATTACGCGAAATCCAGCATCCTCGAGGTAGCGCGCCGTCAACTTGCGAATTGCGTCTTCGTCTTCGGCGACTAGAACTAGTTGTCCCGCCCCCCTCGGCCTAACGTGTGGCAACGCAGCTTGTTGCTCGCGATTGCGGCCTTCGCTCGCCGGCAGGTAAACATTGAAGGTCGTGCCAATCCCGAGCTTTGAATCGAAATCGATGGCGCCGGCGTGTACCCCGACAATCGAATACACAGTCGCGAGCCCTAGCCCGGTACCCTTACCTGGCTCCTTGAGCGTGAAGAACGGTTCGAAGATCCGGTCGCGATACTCAGGAGCAATGCCGCATCCCGTGTCACTGACAGACAGCCTGTACGTGCCGGCGCCCGAATGGTTTAGCTCTTGCTGCGGGGTTTCACCTGGCGCCACGCGCGCGAGCTCAATGGTAAGCCTTCCTCCGCTCGGCATCGCGTCTCGCGCGTTGATGCAGAGGTTCATGATCACCTGTTCAAGCTGGGCCATATTACCCTGGATCATCGCGCTGCTAACGCGCGGCTCCCAATGCACTTGAATATGGCTACCGAGCAGACGTCTCAGCATGTCGATCATGGCGCCCACGGCAGACACGAGATCAATGCAAGCTTGTTCCGTGGAGTCCTTTCGACTAAACGACAGTAGCTGCCTGACTAGTCTAACAGCGCGATCGGTGGCCTCCAGTACCTCGTTCAGATACTGCTCCGGATCCGCCGTATTTTTGGCTCTGGCCAGCATGGTGGCGTTGCCCTGGATCACTTGCAGCAGGTTATTGAAATCGTGCGCAATGCTGCCGGCGAGTTGCCCCACGGCGTCCATCTTCTGGGCTTGCCGCAGCTGCTTCTCGAGTTCGACCTGACTGGTGATGTCGCGCTTCACGATGACGCAACCAACGATTTCGTTGGCGGCATCCCGAATTGGGGAGATAGTAGCCTCGTCGAAGGCCTGCATTCCCACCGCATTAGTCCGCTTGTACCTGCCGTGCCAAGGCGTGCCTTCGAGGGCGCGCTGGACAGCGGTTTCCAAGTCTTCTATTCCCTTTACCTCCAGGTTGATCCAGGGCTTTCCGATTGCCTCCGCAGCCGAGATACCGCTCATGCTCTCGTACGCCGAATTGACGAATTCGACGAGCCCCGTCGCGTCCGTCACAACGACCGCTTCCATTGCCTGGTCGAGCGCGGCAACGAGTCTGCGATTGATGCGCTCCGCGGCGTAAGTCCGAGAAACGTCGCGAGCCACCCCCTCGAATCGAAGCTCACCGTCTGCGCCGGTGAGCGGTGCAGCACGAAACTCCAGCCAAACGGATTGGCCATTGGAATGGCGTAGGCGAAGAATCACGCCCACGTCGCTGGTGGCAGCAGGCAGATTGAGAAAGTTGCCCCAATCCTCGGGCTCCACCAACGCGCGCAATGCAGCGGGGCGCTCGACCAATGACTCGGGATCGTATCCAAGCAATGCCATGGAACTCCCCCCGACAAAGGTAAAGTGCGGTTGGGGGCTGTAGGAGAGCGTGAAGACGAGATCGGGGATGTTCTCGAGCAGCCGCTGCAGTCGCTGCTCCGTAACCTCGAGCGCGACCCGCGTCTCTTCGCTAGTCGTGATATCGATCGTGTACGACGCTGCTAGATCTTCGCCGTCCACCAACATGCGTGCGGCGCGCACCTCCACCGGGAAAACCGTGCCGTCGCGTCGCCGATGGCGGCTCCGGATCGTCACGGCATCGGTAGGTCGCGTGCCGTCCCAGAGCTGCTGCCATTGCTCGAGACGAGCGTCGGGATCGATGTCAAAGATGGTTCTGCCTAGAAGCTCCTGCTTGGAGTATCCAAGCGAGCAGCAAGCCCCCACATTGACGTACGCAAACGAGCCGTCGCGTCTCGCGAAGAACCACGCACCCGGCACCGTATCGAGCATGAATTGAAATGTTCGATTCGTTGGTACACCGCGACAGGGAATCCGGCTTGACGGACTGTCGGATTGTTCCAAAGCAGGGGCCCCACCAGTCATCACCTCCAACCGTAGCGCGCGCTGGCCGGGCAGTGCAACCCCATCTTTAGAAGAACGCGGCGCCAGGCTTGGCTCTCGAATGCGGAGCGGCGACATCTGGCTCACGATCTTCCGGTTTCGTATGATCCGGCCGTTAACCTCCTTTGGGACGCGCTTTGTCGACGCGACGCACTTTGCCGACGCGACGCACTTTGTCGACGCGACGCGCTTTGCCGACGCGACGCACTTTGCCGACGCGACGCGCGAATAGACCTACTCGGCGGCTGCCGCGGCCACGGGTGCCTCACGATGAATGCGGTCCTCGAATGCAGAGAGGGCGGCTTTAGCTCCTTCTCCCATCGCGATCACGATCTGTTTGAACGGCACCGTAGTCACGTCGCCCGCCGCATAGACTCCCTTCGCGCTAGTGCGGTTCTTACTGTCGATAATGATTTCTCCGAAGCGATTCGTGTCCACGAGATCCTTAACGATAGCGCTATTGGGTGCGAGCCCGATTTGCACGAATACGCCATCTAGACTGAGCTCGTGCGTAACTTCAGTTGCGCGATCTTGATACTTGATGCCGGTCACTGTAGACCCATTGCCCACGACCTCGGTGGTTCGGGCGTTGGTTATCACCGAAACGTTGGCTAAACGCTGCATGTTCCGTACCAATACGTCGTCTGCCTTAAGACCGTCCATGAATTCGATGACGGTCACTTGGCTACAAATTCCCGCAAGGTCAATGGCTGCCTCAACGCCGGAGTTGCCGCCACCAACTACAGCTACGCGCTTGCCTTTGTAGAAAGGCCCGTCGCAATGCGGGCAGAATGCTACCCCACGACCAATATATTCCTTCTCTCCGGGAATCCCGAGCTCACGCCAACGGGCTCCGGTGGCAATGATTAGCGAGTCGGCTGTGACCCGCTCGCCTCCCTTCAGGCGAAGTGAGTGAACCGTCCCGAGTTCAAGCTCCTCAACCTTCCTGTGTTCGAGCAGCTCGATTGCGTAGCTCCGCATGTGACGTTCAAGATCCGCGGCAAGCTTCGGGCCTTCGGTGTGGACGATGGAAATCATGTTCTCGATCCCGAGCGTCTCCTGCACCTGACCTCCAAAGCGCTGGGCGACGACTGCCGTTCTCAAGCCCTTACGAGCTGAATAGATAGCAGCCGATGAGCCAGCGGGACCACCACCGATCACTACCACGTCGTAGTGTTTGCTTTCGGTAGCAGCCGCCTGATCCGGGGCACTCTCTTCGTTTACGCCAAAGCGTTCCTCCAAGGTATCAAGCAATTCTGCCAAGCTCGCTTTGCCGACATGGATGACCTTCTCGGCAGCGACCACGCTCGGCACGCCTTGTATGCCGTGGCGACGCACCTCATCCTCCGCTAGCTCGCCGTCGATCATCTCATGCCTGAAGTCACCATGCAGAAGCGCCATCAAATTCAGCGCTTGGACTACTTCAGGACAGTTGGTGCATGAGAGCGACACGTACGTGCGGACCTCGATCGGTCCTCGCAAGGCCTTGATGCGTCCTCGTATTCCCTCGTCGGGCAACTTGCCCTTACCGTCTCCGTTGAGAATCGCTAGAACGAGTGACGTGAACTCATGCCCACCCGGGATACCGCGGAAGCGAATCCCCGTCGGGGCGCCGTTCTTCAGTACATCGAAACGAACGTCTTTTACCTCACTGCCGGTTTCTACGAAATGGATCTTGGAACTCGTTCCCGCCAGCGACTCGAGCATTGCTCGCAGTTCTAGTTGCTTCGGGTGCTGGCTTGGAGATAGTGCCAAAGTGAATTCCGACTGCAACGAGGAGAAGTGAGTAGCTAACTGTTCTAGAATGGCTGCGTCCAACATCGTCGGTCCTTCCCGTCACACTCGGCGGAGCCGCCGGGACGAGTGTTGCCCCGGCGGGTCCAAGTGAGTGACGTTCAAAAGACGATCACTGCAATGCTACAGAAGAATCAGATTTTACCGACCAGGTCGAGGCCCGGCTTGAGTGTTGCCGCTCCCGGGGTCCACTTCGCGGGGCACACTTCACCCGGGTGGTTCGCGACGAACTGGGCCGCCTGCACCTTCCGAACAAGTTCCTCTGCGTTGCGACCCACAGCGTTATCCTGCATCTCGGCCATTTTGATCTTGCCTTCAGGATCGACAACGAAGGTTGCGCGGTAAGCGAGGCCATCTTCCTCGATGTAGACACCAAAAGCACGACTGAGCAGCCCCGTGGGATCAGCCAACATCGGGTACTTGATCTTCTTGATCGTCGGCGAAGCGTCGTGCCACGCCTTATGCACGAAATGGGTGTCGGTACTCACGGAGTACACCTCCACGCCCATCTGCTTCAGCTGATCATACTTGTCAGCTAGATCGCCCAACTCAGTGGGACACACGAAGGTGAAGTCTGCCGGGTAGAAGAAGAAAATGGTCCATTTGCCCTTCAAATCGGCTCGCGTTACGGTCTTGAACTCGCCATTGTGGAATGCCTGGGCCTTGAAATCGACGATGGTGCTATTGATGATGGTACTCATAGATGTGCTTTCATGCTTCTTGGTTAGTGTTCGCCGCTTGAGCAACGAGCTACGCGGGAGTTCTGGATTTGTGCTAATCCGGAGTTCGATTCGCCCCCTCGGGCGCGTGGTGCATGCTACTCCGTGGCAAGCGAGGGTGGCAGCAAAAAAGCCTAATACAGGCAGTAAACTAGGTGAACCGGCGCCGCCACCTTTTCCGGTGACAGTCGGGATACGCCGTTGGTACGTGCCGCTAATGCTTCTAGTTTCAGGATATCCATACTCTTGTGTGTGTGCCCCACCAGCATTGGGGATGGGCAGCGGACTCACTCGGAACTGGCGGAACGATTCAGGTCCGCTGCGGACGGTGCTTCGATTTCCAGCAACCAAACACTCTAGCCCGGTGTGTCCGGTACTGAGCCGCCATCCATCGGCGGGGATTACCTCGGCGAGTTTCGTCGCGAAGCTTCAGTCGCTGAATACTGTGCTATCGAGCCGTGCCCCGCAGATTGGGCGCATGAGGCGCAGGTTCCACGGATCTCGAGGTGAGTGGATTCGATCGACCCAAGGGCGGACATGCGCTCGACGAGCTGTAGCTGTTTGAGATCGAGAGGGTCCACGTCCGTCGTTTCGCCGCATTGCACACAGATATAGTGATCGTGCGGTTGAAGGTTTGCATCGAATTGAACGGCATCACGCCGTGGACCTAAGGTCTTGATGAGCCCCAGATCCGTGAGTAACCACAATGTTCGGTATACGGTATCGAGAGATACGGTTGGGATCCGCGCCTTGACTCCTTCCAGGATCGCGTCGGCACTCGGGTGGCCGCAACTCTTGGCGACCTCCCGCAGCACCTCCATGCGTTGATGCGTCAGTTTCACACCAGCGGATTGGCAAGCCCGC
>JBLNFG010000296.1:0-16347 GCA_050263495.1 Myxococcales bacterium
ACATGTAACGATTGAGCCTAGCCACCACTTCCGTCAGCGGAAGGCCGACGTCTACTGTTGCGCGCACGAACGTGTGCAAGCTCGAGGCAACCAGCGCTGCCTGCAGACCCTTGCCACAGACGTCTGCTATCGCTAGGAGCACGCGCCCATCTGGCATTCTCAAGGCGTCCGCGTAGTCACCGCCAACCCAATGGCACGGCTCGAAACCAACCACTACTTCCAGCTGTTGATGGAGCGAATCAAAGTGGCTTTGCTGAGGAACCAGACTCTGTTGGATCTGGCGAGCCATTTCGAGCTCTCTCTCCACGCTGGTCGCCTGCCTCACGTGCGAACGCATCTGCCACATGAGCTCGGCTTGCTGAAATGCTTCCGCTACCAAGGCGGCAAGTGCGCACCACTCGGAGTTTCCGCGAGTGGTGTCCATTTCGATGTGCAAGCCATCAATCGAGTGTGCGTGGTCCCCGAGTGGAAAAAGCAATACAACGTGGGTTGGCCACTCTCGGTTCGGCGTGTCGCTCCACTGGTTACAGGCCAGACACGACGGGCACAGGACTTCGCCGTTATTGTCTCGAACTCTGCCAGAAAGATGCGGACAATCGGTAACCAGGCGAGCCTTACGGTTCGTTCCACGGGACCCTGAGTTCGGCGTGGTGTGGTAGCAGACTGCGTTGCGCGTCTCCCAAAACTTCTCGGTCACCCTGCGTGAAAGATACAGAGGGAGGACCGTTCCAGAGCGCCGAACTGGCCCCTCGACGACGCGGGCAGTAGTTGGACCAGTTAGTCGAACCACGGCTGCGCTTTCGACGCCGAAGTCGTCGGTCGCAATGAAGTCGCACAGCATGTGATACCGCGCCGACGGGTCGTCAGCTTGCATCAAATTGCGCGATAGCGACATGACTCTCGAAAGGTGCAGAGCTCCAATCGAAGCCTCGGGTGCATCGCGAACGGCTCTCGGCGGAACCGGTGTGCCACTATAGAGGTCGGGCCTGACCTCTGGAGGGGGCGGCAGCTGTGATCCGAATCTGACCGTGCGGGGTGGTTCGTCGCCCGAGCGCGATTCGTCGACTTTGCCGGGGTCCACTTCCTTGAGTCGAAGGCAATACGAACCGACTGCGATCTCACTCCCGGTGGTCAACAATCCTTGGAGTTGAGACGGTGTTCCTGCTGCGGTGGCAACAGATTCACTTTCTAGATCGTGAAGCCACCACTGCCCAGAGGGGCCGCGCACCAGTTCGGCATGAATCGGCGCCACAGCAGCGTCATCTAGCTGGATTTCTGCCTGCAATCCGCTCCCAATGACCATCCGGTTCAGTCGCAAGTCTTGATAGCGACGCCGACCGGAAGGGACGTGGATAATCTCAAGCGAGAACGTGGGCTGCGAAGACTTCGGGCCATCCTGCGGAACGTGCTGACTGACACCTTCGGGGATGTCATGCGACCTGTACTCCAGCTTCTCGTCGCTTGGCCGATGCACGATTGGGGCGCCTTTAGTCATTTGGGATACGTCGCACCCGTTGGGCACATCTGGCGGCCTGGGTGCGCGACCCGCAGCATTTCCAAGTGATTCAGGTAGCCGAATAAGGATACAGTGTCCAGCGTTAGGGGCGCGGATTCTGAGTCAGATCCGTGTACTACCTGCACACCTCTTTGGAGCCGCGTCGGCACCCGGACGGCTTAGTGGCCAGAGGTTTGCACTCGCCGCCGAACACACTGGATATTGCACTCCGCCCATGAAGCTGGTGCACAACGTGCCCTTCCGGCCCCCAGACCACCCTGCCGGCTACGCCACGAGCCACGCCGGCCTAATCGCACGTGCGAGGTTCCTGTTTGCCGCGCCGCCAAACGTTCCAGCTGCATGCGCGACGCGGCTCCACAAGGTTCTCGACGCACCCGCGGACACGAGCGGCACTACTCAGAAGCATCTAGCGGAGTTTGTTCCACCGAACGCGGCCGCGACCGAGACCTAGGAGCGAAGGCGACATTCGACATCAAGCGGAGCCCACGATCGAGAACCTCAACGCCAGCGACGTTCGACTTCATCCAGCAAGGACGACGGGAAACACCTCGCGCATCTCGCCGGGAGACGCACTTTTCGAGGATGCCCGGCCCACGTTTTGGGACCTCACGCCAGCGACGTTCGACTCATCCAGGCAAGGACGACGAGAAACACCTTGCGTGTCTTGCCGGGGAACGCCTTTTCGAGGATGCGCAGCCGATCGGCATCCTCATCGTCGAGAACCCGCGCGATCCGCAGCCCCACGATGAAGCCTATCGCTCCGACGAGCGGGCCCAGAATTATCGCGAGGAGTTGGGGAAGCAGCCAAACGATAGGCAGAACCGAAATGGCCATGATCAGGCACGCGAGCAGTAGACGTGCCGCAAATCCGTATGGCAATTTCAACTTGTACCAGCGGGCGGCAATCAGCCAGACCCCCACCGTAGCGATAGTACGCCCGAGCCCATCCGCAATCGCGGCGCCGGTGGAACAGAACCAGCGAATCATCACCCAATCGAGTCCAAGCACTAGAACCGCGGCCGCAATGTTCCAACGCACGAGTAACTTTTGCCCGTTCTCTGCGGCGACGAACGAGTTGGCCGGAGTGACGAGAGGTGGGATCAGGCCGAGCGCCATCGCGTATACCAGAACCGGTGCGGCGGCGTGGTACTGGGGTCCGTACAGCACGTGGATCAATGGACGGCTGAGCACGAGCAGCCCCACGCTCGTCGGAAATACGATGAGAGCGAGATATCGCCACGAAAGTCCGGTGAATCGTCGCGCCCCTTCGATTCCTCTCCCTCGCTCGGCAAAAATGCTTGGCATGGCCGCGTTGATAAATGGCGTGGCGAGACTGATCGGAATGCCCGCAAAGCCGGTCGCAACGGAATAGAATGCGAGCTGTTCGAGGCTGCAGAGCTGTTTCAGGAAGAAGACTTCCGAGCGGTTCCAGACGATCAATCGAAGTGCGAGGAGCATGCTCGCGTGCATGCAGTAGTTCACGACTTCGCGCCTCAGCTCGCGCGACAGATGGCTCGTTCTTGGGGTCGACTTTGGGTCCCAGCCGAGCTTGCGCAGATGGACCGGGAATCGCACTAGCGCGAGCCACGATCGAATGATGCAATCGAGAGTGCGGCAAAGTAGCAATGCTGCCGCAAGCCCCACCAGTCCCCAATCGAAAATCAACGTGCAGATGCCGACAATCGTTTGGGTGAGTACACCTACGATCGAGGGGATCGCGTTGTAGCGTTGATTCTCCATCGCCGAATTCATCGCGGTGGCGATTCCCAACATCGCCGCCGGAATGATCGAGAGCACGGCGAGTACTGCGAACGTGCGCTGCCCCGCAGGAAGGTAGAACAGCGCCCAAACGAGACCGATCGCAGCGAGCCCAAACGCTACGATGATCTGGAAGATTACGGTTCCGCGAATCAGGCCACCAATTTCTTCGAAGCGTCGTTGCCCGAGGGCATCACCCAAGTATTTGATAAGCGCGCTAGGGATGCCGAAATTGCCCACCTGAATGGCCATGGAGGCGATCCAGACGACGTAACCCCAAGCGCCAAGTACGGTGGGCCCCATTGCACGAGCAATCAGGATCCCCATCACAATCTGCACTGAGAAGTCGACAGCCGTGTCTAGCCCAGTCCAGATGGTATTGCGAGCAACCGTGTGTTTGAGAGTGGCCAGAGTCCCCCAGACTTATGCGCAGGTTCCTCGGCTAGCAAACAAAACCGCGCCTCGGCCGCCCATTCTTTCTGGTGTCAGGGCATTCCCCGCGCTCCCGAGTCGGGATCTCCTGTGTTTGCTGCAGCGCGCGACCTCTCGCGCTCCGTGGCTCCTCCCATCCGAGCGCAGTAGCTTGGCTACGAGCACGGATTTGGGAGGAGCAAGCTCCGGCCTAGCCGGAGCGGTGGTGGGCAGCAAGAAGCGCTCTTTGGCACGCGTGAATTGTTGCCGTCACTGCACTACGGCATTCTTCGACGCGGTGAACACCGCGGCCTCTCGAATTAGGCTAATCTCGCCGGCACGGGAATTGTCATCGCAGCGTGTTGACGAGTCGCAACGAGAAAGGTGCGATCGTCTGACGCGGTTCGAAGCCCACGGTACGCGTTGCACATATCGGTGGTTCTGCGGCGGATCGATTCTACGGCTGCGATCGGATTCACGGCGATGATGCGTTGAAACTCGACTGCTAGGCGTTCGGTCCCGAACGGCTCCCCCTTCATGTTCTCCATTTCGGTGACCCCATCAGTGTACATGAGCAGGACGTCTCCCACGTTCAGACGACTCTCGACGGTGGAGAACTCTGCGGGAATAACCCCAAGCGCCACGTTGTCGGCTTGGCTAAGAATCTCGTTTTCGCCGCCTCCGCGGACGACGATCGCTCCCGGATGACCGGCGCTCGCGAGTTCCATGCGTCCGTTCGCGACATCAACCAGGATGCAGAGCATGGTCACGAACGAGTGCTCCGGCAGGTAACCCAAGAGGTACTCGTTCAGCCGTCGCATCAAAATCGGCAGAGACGAACAGATGTCGCGCGAAGCATGCACCAACGTGTGCACGCTAGAGGCAACCAGCGCAGCCTGCAATCCGTTGCCGCAAACATCTGCAATAGCGAGCAGAACCTTTCCGTCGGGCAACACGAGTGCGTCCACGTAGTCTCCACCAACCCAGCGACATGGTTCGAATCCGAACGCAACTGCGAGCCCCGGAGCGGCAAACTGTTTTGGTACGAGACCAGTCTGGATTTGACATGCCATCTCGAGCTCGCGCTCGATGAACGCGTTCTGGCGCACTTGATGGCGCATGTCCCAGACCAATTCAGACTGCTGGTACGCCTCAGCCAGTAACGTGAACAGCATGAGCCACTCTGCCGTCCCGTACTGGGCTGGAAGCACTACCGAGAGGGCGTCGAGCGAGGTCCCGATTTCCGCAATTGGGATCAGCATGCGGACCTTGCCGGGCTCGCGCAGCTCGAGGTTCATGGATGGGGTTGCTATCATCGGCTCCCGCTTGTCTAGGAATCGACGAACGACGGCGCCATCAATCAAGATTTTGACTTGGGCCACGCCCTGTGCCGAGGGTTCGCACAAAGTCTCGTATACGCCGCCTTCGGCAATACGGATTGCGCCGGCTTCGATGGCGGGGCACAGGTCACCCACGACGAATTCGCATAACGTTCTTAGGCGTGCACTCGACTCTTCAACCTGCAGAAGTGATCGACCAACCTTCATGATCGACGCCAACTGCTCCGCGTCGATGCGCTGTGAAGACGCGACCGTCGAGAGCATTGAGCGTTCTGAACCGGGCCCGGATCGCATTGCTTCGGAGCCGAGACGTAACGTTCCCGGGCCGACACTCATCGGGCTCGGGAATTCCATGACGCTCGGTTGGCGCAGCACGATGGTGCAGTCGCCTATCCGCACCACGTCACCACGGCTGAGAAGCCGCTCCGTCACCTTGGTGCCATTCACGAACGTGCCGTTCATGCTGCCGAGATCCAAAATCCACCAGCGCCCGGACGGACCTTGCTCGATCACTGCGTGATTGCGTGAGACTGACCAATGATCGATCACGATGTCGGCGTGTGGCTTTCTACCGATAACGCAGCGTTTCCCGCTCAGCGGGAAAATAATTGGTGATGAATCGGCACGAGCAACAAGCAGAAAGGATGGTTCCATAGAGCGGCACCCTCGCCGGTTCCCTTCACGAAACGTGGATTCTGCCAGTGAATCCACCGAGTAACCACGTAAGAATCAAGATCTCGGATCATCGTTGGCGAGGAAAAGGCGCCAAGCGCCTCGGCGCCAACATCTTGCCACCTGGCCGACTCAAGCATTCCGTTAGAACTGCACCGTGGGAATACCCATGGTGAGAGCCTCATCTGGGTTTGTGCGTCGCGGTACTGACGTGGGCCGCGTTTATGCTACCGGTTTGCGTCCAAAGTACCCGCTGTTAGCCCCGAATCTTCTGAGATGAGGGGCAATGGCAATTCGCGAAACGCACAGGGTTGGGCGAATGCCCAAAGAAACCAGAGCGCCAAACGATTTCGAATCCCTAATGCCAGCGCTGATCCTCTTGCTACCTCGCTATCCCAGGCCGCCTCGTCGCTGAACTCCCAAAACTGGGCCAATTGCGGCCTGTCAAGCCGATGCAATCCGAAGCCAGGGTTGCGGTCGTCGCGACCTGCCCAATATCAAGCGGCTACACCAACCGCGCCAAGCACGTAAAGCCACCCGTTTAGACACGAGCCCGATTCGTGTGTGATCATTGGCGCTCTGAACACATACCAGTCTTGCCGCAACCCGGGAGGCGCCACGCGGTGTGCGGCTATCTAACTTGGGGCCTCCCGCTATTGCACTTGCGCGTCTTGCTGAAGCGGCCGCCATTCCAGCGTTTATCGAGGTTGACGCGCCGATGAGAATCCAGGAATATCGCTGCCCGATCGGTAGGAGCATCGCCCACGCCAAAGGGGATAGGCATTTGCTCTTGCTCTACATCACGCAAGTCCAACTCAGAGGCACCAATGAGCGAGCTCAAGGCTGCACTTCTCGAAAAGATTTCATCCGGTAGCATTCACGTGGGGGTCATCGGCATGGGTTATGTCGGCCTTCCACTCGCATTGGCGTTCGTCGAACGTGCCAAGATCAAGGTCACTGGTTTCGATGTCGACAAGCGCAAGATCGATAAACTCGCGCGCGGCGAGACCTACATCATGCACATGGGGCAGAGTCGCGTCGACCAAGCGAATCGCACCGGGCTCTTCCACGCGACGGACGACTTCGATCAGTTGAGCCAACCCGACGCACTCATGATCGCCGTCCCGACGCCGCTCACGCTGCAGCGCGAGCCCGACATGACGTACGTCGTGGACACGGCCGAGGCCATTGCCAAGCGGCTGCGGCGCGGTCAACTAGTCATTCTCGAGTCGACAACGTATCCAGGAACTACGGACGAGCTGGTGCGGCAGATCTTGGACCGGTCGGGATTGAAGTGTGGAGCCGACTATTTCCTCGCGTTCTCGCCGGAGCGAGAGGACCCTGGCAACAAGCACTACAACACTGCCACGATTCCAAAGGTGGTTGGCGGAGTTGACGCTGACTCTGGCGAGATTGCGACGGCACTTTACGCTCGCGCGCTGGAGAAGGTGATCCAGGTGCGTTCGGCACGGGTCGCTGAGGCTACGAAGCTCACTGAGAATATTTTCCGCGGCGTCAACATCGCGCTCGTGAACGAGCTGAAGATGGTGTACGAGCGAATGGGGATCGACATTTGGGATGTACTCGGTGCGGCATCGACCAAGCCATTCGGGTTCATGCGCTTCAATCCCGGTCCGGGGCTTGGCGGCCATTGTATCCCGCTCGACCCGTTCTACCTGACGTGGAAAGCACGAGAATTTGGCGTTACCACGCGCTTCATCGAGCTCGCTGGCGAGATCAACGTCAACATGCCGCGCTACGTCATTGACCGTCTCCAGTCTGGGCTCAATGAGCAGAGTAAAGCTCTGAAGGGCAGTCGTGTGCTCGTCATGGGCATCGCCTACAAGAAGGACATCGACGATCCTCGCGAGAGCCCGTCGTTCGAGTTGATCCACCTGCTGCTCGAACGAGGTGCGATCGTGCAGTACCATGATCCGCATATTCCCGTTGCACCAGCAATGCGGTCGTGGCCCGACTTGCCTCCGCTTCAGTCTCAGCCTCTTACCAAAGCACTGCTCAGTGCTCAGGATGCGGTTCTGATCGCTACTGACCACAGCGCTGTCGACTACGCGATGGTTCTAAAGGAATCGAAGCTGATTGTCGATACCCGGGGAATTTACCAAGATCCGCAGCCAAACGTCGTCAAGGCCTAATCTACATGACCACACAACAAGCAGAACGAATCAATGGGGCGCTCGTCCTCGTCACGGGTGGTGCAGGCTTCATCGGTTCGCATCTAGTCGACGAGTTGTTGGCACTCGGAGCCAAGGTTCGCGTCTTGGATAACCTGGAGACCGGGCACGCGGAAAACCTCGCGCATGTCACGTCGCGGATCGACTTTGTCCGCGGCGACATTCGCGACCTCGATGTCTGTCAGGCGGCGTGCCGAGGCGCGCGTTTCGTCTTCCACGAAGCCGCACTCGGCTCGGTTCCGCGATCCCTAGAGGTGCCCGCAGCTACGTTCCTCACGAACGTCTCCGGAACCGCGAACGTCTTTACGGCCGCGCGGGACCAAGGCGTGCAGCGCGTCGTCTACGCGTCATCATCGAGTGTGTACGGGAGCAGTGAGCGGCTTCCAAAGCGTGAAGGAGAAGAGGGCCTACCACTCTCCCCATACGCGCTCTCGAAGCACATGAATGAAGAACTCGCTGAAACGTACGTGCGCTGCTATTCGATGCAGATCGTTGGCTTGCGGTACTTCAACGTTTACGGCGCGAGGCAGGATCCGAATGGCGCTTATGCTGCAGTCATCCCGCGCTTCTTCACCGCGTGCCGACAAGGCCAGGCACCCGTCATCTTTGGCGATGGGGAGCAGAGCCGCGATTTCACTTACGTGGGAGATGTCGTGCAAGCGAACTTGGCGGCCCTGCTCAATGGCGGCGGTGAAGGGCGTGCCTTCAACGTGGGCGCTGGCTCTCGGACAACGGTGAACGACTTGGCTCGTTCAATTGCCAAGGCGACCGGATTTCCCGGAGAGGCGGAGCACCAAGCAATGCGCGCGGGGGATATCCTCCACTCAATTGCTGACACGTCGCGTATTCGGGAAACCTTCGGCTGGAAAGCTACGACCCAGCTCGACCACGGGATCGAGCAGTGCGCACTGTACTATAAGTAGGCCGTCGGGCTGCTTTCAGTCCTGGGCAACACGAACACGCGACCCGAACTGGGCGACGTTCAGGCAACTGAACAGAGTCCAGTCAGGTCGCAGACGTAACTTCTGGCGAGCGGATTGCGGAGATCCGAAGGAAGCCGCGCCGGCGGACCTAGACCCCGGCGCGGGCTGCGATGGCCTGCCCCTCGAGCAGAAGTCCATCGCGAAGAGGAGGACGGTTCGTCGCAGGTTGGGTGGTAGCGGCTGGGCGTTGCAACGGGAGCAGTAACGCTCCACGTGCGTTGCGCAAGGGCCGGAGCGGGCACGACTTCGGTCGCGCTCGGGGCGTCTTCTCGACACCATGGGGCTCACGAGGGCGGGTGCAGTAACCCTGTGGTAATCCGCCGTGGAGGGCGCCTCTTGCGCCCGTCATCTCGATCGGATTAGCGCGACGCTATGCCAGACAATTGGGATCCAAGGTCAGCTCCCGAGGTGCCCTCGCTTCGTACCGCCCTGGTTTACGACTTTGATGGCACACTGGCGCCTGGCAACATCCAAGAGCACAGCTTGTTGCCCGAATACCTGGGCATCGCGCCGAGGGACTTCTGGGATCAGGTTGCCAAGGAGAAGGTCGCGCACGACGCTGACGAAATCCTTACCTACCTTCGGCTGTTGCTCCAACGTGCCGAGGAGAAGAAGCGCTGGATCACTCGCGATACCTTGATCGAACACGGCGCCAGAACTCCGTTGTTCGAAGGCGTTCCGGATTGGTTTGCTCGTATCAATACGCATGCGCGTGATCGCGGTCTGACCTTGGAACACTATGCCATTTCGTCCGGAAACGAAGAGATGATCACCGGCACCAGCATTGCCGGACAGTTTCGCAGGATCTTTGGATCACGGTACCTCTACGATGCTGAAGGACACGCAGTTTGGCCCGCGCTCGCTATCAACTACACGAGCAAGACTCAATACCTATTCCGGATCAACAAGGGCGTCGATAATAGCTGGGACAACGAACCCGTGAATCGATGGCTGCCACCCCGCGAACGACCCATCCCGTTCTCGCGCATCATCTATTTCGGCGACGGTGATACCGACATTCCCTCAATGAAGATGGTTCGACACCAGGGAGGGCACTCCGTCGCTGTGTTCGATCCAGACCGTTGGAAGCAACGCGAACTGCAGAATAAAGTCTACAATCTGATCGCCGAAGATCGGGCTCATTTCGTAGTGCCCGCAGACTACCGCGACGGAAGTCAGCTCGATATCACGGTAAAGGGCATTTTGGGCCGAATTGCCCGTGATGAAGCCGGATACCGAGAAGGCTTTGCGAACAACGGCAGTCGCCCGGCGTGATCGCAAGTACACGGATTTTTGCGTAAAAAGGGCCCCCGAGCGGCGGCGGCAGACCATTGGGATGGTTGGGATTGGTGCGGTTAGCGTCTGCCGGACTCGGGGGCTTCTTGGGGCTGGTTAGTAAACCGAGACGAGTTCAAAGGTCAATCAAAAATTGACGACTCCCCACGCGGGCGGTGACGATTTGGCGTCGTTCGTGAACCGACACGCTCGCTTAGTCGGGATGCGATGCACCCAGAGTTGTCGTTGGTTATTAGCTGGTTTGCGGCTTGTTCATGTTCTGTCCGACAACCTTGAACAGTCCGGTAGAGGGGTCCTGGGTCAGCTTCATGATGCCGGTGTTGAGGAGGTATACCGCATTCATTCCTGTGGTAACCGCACCCTGCGTCATGTCATCGCCCCTTAGTAGGCCGATCATAATCTGACCTGCCGACGCGTGGCCGACGACGAAGATGGTCTTACCGGACTGCCCGTAGCGCGAAAGGATGGCCGCCTTGGCCGTCATGACCATAAACAGACCCTGCTCGTAGGTATCGTTTTGCCAGTACAGGTTCGCGCTCGGGCTCTTCAAGGCGAGATTCTCTGCGACAATCTCCGCCTTGAAGAAAGACATGTACTTGGGTTCCGTCGGCAACGCCGCACCCGTAGGTGCCTGGTTGCAGCACTCGGCGAGTTCCATCCAGATCTCGCCCTGGCGATCGGTCTCAACCAAATAGGGCTCTATCGTCTTTTGCGTGCGCTTGGTTGGGCTCACCAGGATGGCATCGGGAGTCGCGTCGAGCTCGCTCTGAAGGTACTTGGTAACCGCCGCAATTTGGCTCTGGCCGAGTTCAGTCAAGGTCTCGCTGTTTTCGAGTGTCACTTGGTCAGGTTCGACGGTGTTGCCCACAACCTCTGCGTGCCGGACGTAATAAAGCGTAAGGCCTTTGTTAGAAGAAGCGGACGTGTCACCTCCGCTCGCATCACTAGAAGCTTTCGTGCCGCCATCTCCGGCACTGTTAGTTTTGGGCGCTGCACCACCGCTGCCAGAAGTCTTATTACTGCGACCCCCGACGCCGATTGAGGTGCGGCCAGCACCAATGCCACCGTTCCCACTCCCACCCTCCACGCGGCTTGTGCTGGACTTGCTCGAATTGGTGGCGCCACCATCCGATGCTGGATTGGCGGACTCCCCTGTTTCGGAGATAGCGCCTCCGACGTTGGTTCGTTCGGTATTAGCGGACTCGCCGCCGCTTCCGCCAATCGCGCTCGAGCCAGATTGGCTGGTACTCGGCGTATTCGTGTCTGCCTTGTCGGTGCTGCCACGCGCGGTATTGGCCTGGCCAGCCCCTGACGGCTCTCCTGCGCTAGGCGGAGTATCTGCGCTCTCGCTGCACCCAACACTCACTAGCATCAGGCCCCAGACGAATGCGACGTGCTCCAAGGTCGATCGGAGAATGCTCACGGCGTTGCGTCCTTTCAATGTGCATTCTAGCGGATCTGCAGATTCCGCAAGGTGCGGATCATACCTAGCCGTTGCGGCTTGAAGTTTCTACGCGATGATGCCAAGCAAGCGCTCGAAGCGTGGCATTGTGAACCCATCAGATGTTCCACTAATGAATCTCGACTTGCTGCGATGCAGCGACGCGGATGCGCTCGATCGATGTTGGAGATTTGTCGCTATTCGTGGGCACTCAACCGACAAGCTTGGGATGATAGGGCCACGGACCTGGCATAAATTTCGGACACACGTGATGACGTGTTGCGGTCGCTGATCTGCGGTTCACACGTCAACCAGGCGCTTGTTGTCTGCGTAATTGGCACCAATTGCAACTATTGCTAGGCTCCCGCCGCCATGTTTAGCGGTGTGATCATTTGCCCCCCGCCGAAGTTTTTTCTCGTGTGCATTCAACCCCGACTCAATCAAAAGATTCAACTCGGAATCGAGTCACGATGACTCGCACCGAACATCATCGGGCAACCCCCCAACGTGGGAACTCGCAATGAGAACCGACAGGGCCACGCTGAAGCTCGGGCGCGCGTGCTTAAGGGACGACGGCGCGCGCGCTGACAGAATAACGTCGGTCGCGGCGAATCACGGAACGAGTGCGGGGCGTTCGAGCGAGCCGACGTGGCCCGACACGCAGTGCGCAGCGGAGAAACTCGATCTAGAAGGTTGGGCGCAAGTGGATACTGGCGTGGCCGCCGCGGCCAGCAAAGGCGTGCACGCGCCGCACCGAGTAGGTGCGTGGATCAATCAGTGGACTGCATTTCACCAAACGTCCTGTGCGCTGCATCAAGCGCTTCGGAGAAACTAGCGATGAAGGGCATTATCTTGGCTGGGGGCGCAGGAACGCGACTCGATCCGTTGACACGGGCAGTCTCGAAGCAGCTGTTGCCTGTGTACGACAAGCCGATGGTCTATTACCCGCTATCAGTGTTGCTGTTAGCAGGAATTCGGGAGGTCTTGTTGATCTCGACACCGCATGATCTGCCGCTCTTCGAGCGCTTGCTCGGCACGGGTCGCGAGCTTGGGATTGAATTGTCCTATGCGGTACAGGCGCAACCCAACGGGCTAGCGGAGGCATTCATCATTGGCCGCGAGTTTATCGGAACCGACAGCGTGTGCCTCGTACTCGGGGATAACATCTTCTACGGTGCTGGCTTTGGTGGTCTGCTTCGCCAGTCGGTCTCCAGTCTAGACGGGGCTGTACTTTTCGGTTATCGGGTCCAAGATCCAGAGCGCTACGGCGTGGTCGAGCTAGACGAGCGCGGCGACATCGTCGCCATCGAGGAGAAGCCCAAGCACGCGAAAAGCAATATCGCTGTTGCGGGCCTTTACATGTACGACAACGAGGTCGTTAACATCGCAAGTACGACGAAGCCCTCAGCCCGTGGAGAGCTGGAGATTACTGACGTGAACAACCATTACGTTCGACGGAAACGCGCCGCATTGCGCGTTCTGGGACGGGGAACGGCATGGCTAGACACCGGAACTCAAGATAGCCTGCTCGAAGCAAGTCAATTCGTGGCAACGCTCCAAAGACGGCAAGGCACTTACATTGCGTGCTTGGAGGAAATCGCTTACTTGCGCGGGTTTATTGATGCAGAACAGCTTTCGGCCCTCGCCGATAAGTGCGGCAAGAGCGAGTACGGCCGTTACCTGCACTCCATTGCCTCGGACCAACGTGCGACTGGCGAGTATCAACCCTTTGCAATGGGGAACACACGTGGAAGTCACTAAGTTAGAGCTGAGTGGGCTGTTGCGGATTCGACCCAAGGTATTTCGAGATGATCGAGGTTGGTTCTTCGAGCCCTACAACGAGGCCCGGTATCTGGCCGCAGGGGTAACGGATCGATTCGTTCAGGACAACCACTCGCGTTCGAGTTACGGCACTCTACGGGGTCTGCACTACCAAGCCGTGCCGGGTCAGGCAAAGCTGGTACGGGTTGCCACTGGGCGAATCTTGGATGTAGTTGCGGACATCCGGGTCGGTTCTTCGACTTTTGGGCGCTGGGTTGCGGTAGAACTCGACGCGGAGAAACACGAACAGCTGTACATTCCAGTCGGATTTGCGCACGGCTTCTGCGTACTGAGCGAGGCGGCCGAAGTGCTTTACAAAGTATCGACGCTCTACGACGGGTCACAAGAGCGGACCATCGCTTGGAACGATCCAGAGCTTGGCGTCAAATGGCCAGTCGAAGACCCAGTCCTTTCTGAACGTGATCGCAACGGCGAGTCGCTGGCTAGCTATCGCGCGAGGATGTGCCGATGAGCGTTTGGATTGCCGGTGCCCAGGGCATGCTCGGGCGATGCGTGGCGCGGAAGTTGGACTTATTCGGGGTGCCCTGGGTTGGCACCGACGCCGAACTGGATATCGCCGATTACGCTGCCGTGAGTACGTTCCTCAGAGACTCCAAGGCATCTCACGTGATCAATTGCGCCGCATATACGGCGGTTGACGCGGCGGAGGCGGATGAGGCAAATGCCTACCGAATCAACGCCGTGGGCGCATCCACGTTGGCACGAGCGTGCCGCGAGCAACGAACCTGCTTCGCACACGTATCCACGGACTACATCTTCGATGGTGAACGCGCCGAGCATCACGACGAGGGCTCACCGGCGGGTCCATGTAACGCCTACGGACGAACCAAACTCGAGGGTGAGCGATTGATCGTCGCCGAATTTGCGAGCGATGCGTCGGCGCCAGGTTGGCTGATTGCGCGCACGTCCTGGCTGTTTGGCAACGGTCGCTCGAGCTTCGTGGACACGATGTACAAGCTCATGCTTGAGCAAACGGAGCTCCGCGTCGTGGACGATCAGCATGGTCGGCCCACCTACGCCGTGGATCTGGCCGAATTTCTAGTCCGCGCGAGCGGCGCCGTCGGAGTCCGTGCCCTCACGAGTGGGGTTTGGCATTTCGCCAATTCGGGCCCTACCACGTGGTTCGGGCTCGCAACGGAAATTCGTAATGAGATGATCGCCTCGGGTGTCCGCGTGGCTACGACGCGGCTTGTGCCAATTACGACCGCAGAGTTTCCTCGCCCTGCGCGCCGACCCAAAAACTCGGTGCTCAGCACCAAGCGGCTGGAATCAGAAGCTGGTATTGTCCCGCGCCCGTGGCGAGAGGCCTTGCGCGAATACATTGAGCTACGCGCCAAGTCCGCGCCCTGGCCTTGAGTGATTCAACCTGTTCGATCCAATCTGAGAGGCCATCTTGGCAATTCGTAATCCCAATCACCTACTCGTAACTGGCGGATGTGGCTTCATCGGATCCGCGTTTGTTCGGCGAATGTTTCGCGACCAGACGTTTGGCGGCACAATCGTCAATTTGGATCTGCTGACCTACGCCGGAAACGTCGAGAACGTCACCGAGGGAGTCGATCCGAATCGACACAAGTTGGTGGTTGGTGACATCCGTGACGCGTCGTTGGTGATGCAGATCTGTCGCGAGCACGCCATCGACACGATCGTGCATTTTGCGGCTGAAAGCCACGTGGACCGCAGCATTGATGGCCCAATGGTATTCATCGAGACCAATGTTCTCGGTACGGCTCGGCTGCTCGAAGTGGCACGAGAACTAAAGACCGTGCACTTTCATCACGTATCGACCGACGAGGTGTTTGGCTCGCTCGGGCCAAGCGGAGCATTCTCGGAAGCTTCACCGTACGATCCGAGGTCACCGTATTCCGCGTCCAAGGCCGCGTCCGACCACCTAGTTCGAGCGTATGCTCACACCTTTGGAATTTCGGCCACCCTCTCTAACTGCTCCAACAACTATGGGCCGTATCAGTTCCCCGAAAAACTCATCCCCTTGATGATTCTCAATATGGTGAATGGCAAGCCATTGCCAGTCTACGGGGACGGGCAGAATGTGCGCGACTGGCTGCACGTGGATGATCACGTAGAGGCGATCTGGACCATTCTCCAACATGGCATTGCCGGCGAAACCTACAATATTGGCGGGAATGCAGAACGGACCAATCTCGAGCTGGTGCGGCTGCTAATGAGCCTCATGTCGAGCGAGTCGGGACGACCCTTGGAGCAATTCGAGCAGCTCCTGAGCTTCGTCAAAGACCGGCCGGGTCACGACCGTCGGTATGCCATCGACGCGAGCAAGCTGCGGACCACCTTAGGCTTCTCACCCCGACATACCCTCGAACAGGGGCTTGCGGAAACCGTCCGTTGGTACCTCGAGCACTCAGGCTGGGTGGAGCGCGTCAACACGGGGCAGTATCGAGAGTGGCTAAACCGAAATTACGGCCAGGCGCGAAGCGCCCAGTGAGCGATCCGCTCGAGAATGCAACGCGCGAATTAGTCGTACCTCGTCTGGAAAATTGGGGTACTAGTTCGATGCGGCCATGCCACAACTCGCCTACGTACCCCTAGAACGACTAAAAGTCCGTCCCCCCGTCGACCGCACCAAGTATATCGTCGAGCGTTGCCGTGGCCGCAAGGTGTTGGACTTGGGGTGTTACGACGAAACGGCGGCCGTGAAGTTCGGCACGCGTCACTGGCTGCACGGTGAGATCAGCAAGGTTGCGTATAGCGTTACGGGGGTCGACAACTCGGAGCAAATCCCTGAAGTGGGGCTCCAAACGGGGCAAAATTCCCGCATCTTGCGCGGTGACGTGACACGGCTGGAGGAGTTCGCGCGGTCGTGCGAGGTCGAGACGATTGTGGCAGGCGAGCTGCTCGAGCACTTGGCCCACCCGCTTGA
>JBLNFG010000297.1:0-14839 GCA_050263495.1 Myxococcales bacterium
GCCTTCGACTTCAAAGCAACTGGCCGGAATTGGTGCGCGACCTCATCAAAAAGCGCCCTCTCGTGGTCAAGTTTTCGCCCACAAAGATCGACTACGTGGACGTGTATCTAGTGGCAGACAAGGAGGGAATACCGAGCCTGGCATCTGCATTCAATCCACGCCATCCAGAGCCAACCTCGGCCACACCCAATACGACCACGATCGCGGTTGGCGATATTGGGATTCAGCGCGTGTGGGTCCATGGCGGTCTACCTACGCTGCCAATTATCGATCTCGATCTATTGAACCTTGCAGGTCAGTTCAGCAGCGCACCCAGTGGCATGCGCGCGGAGATCTCTCTCGGGCGTCTTGTCGCACGTTCGACGCCGGTGGCGCTCAATCCCGAGGGTAGTTTGCGGGCTCGAATAAACATCCCTGCATCGAGTCCTGATAGGATGGTTGGTTCGGCGCAGTTCAAGGGCACTGTAGCGCACGCTCCGACCACGCTGGATGCCTTCCTAGATGGTCGCAAGATCGAGGCGCGACTGCAGGCGCCCGAAGTCCCGCCAAGTGTCATCCAGGAGCGCATCCCGAACTCAAAGCTGCAGGGGCCATCCTCGGTCGAGCTCAACATTCAAGGCGAGCTGCCACACCTGAATCTCACCGCGAGTATCAAGAGCCCTGCAGCACACGCGGAAGTTACCGCCGAAGCAACCCTGGAGCAGACAACTACCGTCGCCACTAAGCTGGCGCTCTCGGAGTTCGATCTGGGTGCGTGGCTGGGGACCGCGCCTCGAACGCGGCTCTCGGCTACAGTTGCAACAACAGTGGTGGTGGCACCCGACGGTGCGATCTCGGGCGAGTACCGTGTCGAGTTACCACGGGGCAGCTTCGGCAACAACGAGACACCCGCCGCATCGACCACCGGAAAATTGCGTCGCACCCACGGGGCCACCACGATCGAGGGTAGCCTTGACCTGAGCGATCCGGGGGTATCAGCCAATTCACAGTATCAGTTCGAGCTGCCTGCACGAGGGAGCCCGGTACTGCAAACGCGCGTTGTTGCGCGCTTTGACGATCCTGCGCGCCTTCGAGAGCTCACCGATGTTCGCGCTTCGGGCACACTCAAAGCGCGCGCTGAGCTGAAGATCGAACCCCGGCTATTGAGCGCCACAGCCAGTATTCATCTTTCCCCATTTTCTCACCCAAGTGCCGAGCTGCGTTCAGTTGACGCAGTGATCACTGCTACCGGGCCGTTGACGGCGCCTGAGCTCAATCTGCGACTGGATGCGCGTCAGGGTAGCCTCGCTGGGAATCCGGTTTCAAACCTTCGGATCCAAGCGGAAGGCGACACCTCACAACTTCGGGTGCACGGCTTGCTCGAGTCCGACCAGCGTCGCCTGAGGATCGAAACTCGATTGGCCATGAATGAGGGACTCACGCTGGACCAGCCGTCGCTCGAATTCTCCGAACAGGCAGGGCCAGTGTTCGTGAAAGCGAATCGGGTACGCGTGCTACCTCAGCGCATGGAAGTTAGTGATTTGACCATCGACGGACTGGGCCAGGTGCGGGCGAGTGGTTCGCTCCGCGGAAAGACCGTTGACGCGCGGTTCGAGACGCAGGACCTGAACCTTGCACGCGTCTCACGATTGCTGAATACTAGGTTGTTCGACCACGGGTTGCTGACCATTTCAGGGCAACTGAAGGGAACCGCGGGCGATCTCGTTGGCCAGGTAAAGGGCCGCGCAACAGAGCTCGCGCGAGACGGGTTTCGCGGGGGTCAGGCCGAATTCGACTTGGCCTTCGCGGACCGTCGTGTCGACGGGAGCATTCTCGCGGAACTCGGTAACTCACACCTGAAAGCGCGCGTGAGTGATGTCGATCTGCCGAAGCCACCGTTCACGCGGGAACGAATGAATGCGATAAGAGGGACGATATCCTTGGACGGCGATCTGAACCTGCGGCAGCTCGCGCCTGCGTTGGCGGCTGCCGGCGTACCGATCGAGCAGGCAAGTGGACAGATTGCCATCGAGCTGCGAGCGCAACACTTGCGAGCCAGCGACGAGCCTCCAACAATTCTGCTACACGCACGCTCGAACGGGCTCAAGCTCGTTGAGCAGCGGCGAGATGCCGATCGCGTGGATACACCCACCGAGGCGAAAAGGACCAAGCCGCGAGCACTCGAGGGCATCGACGCTGATATCAGGCTCAATCTGGAGCCAGCTCAAGGGCGGGCGCAATTGGGCGTAGGCGTCTTCGATCGACGGGGCTCGATTCTGACGTTGGTCGGCGAATCCACTCTGCCCGCCTCTGCTGCTGGGATGGTTCCACGTGAGCTCGAGCGCCTCCCAGTACGCATTGCACTGAGGATTCCCGAGCGTGCGATCGAGGCGTTACCCATCTCGATCAGACCGACGAGTATGCAGGGGCAGTTGGCGGCTGCTCTGGACGCAGAGGGTACTCTGGAGCAGCCAAGGTTGCGCGCCCAACTGGCACTGAAGAAGTTCTTTCCACACGGAGGAAAGCACTTCATCGACGTTCAAGCGGATGCGCAATACGATGCGGATGGCGGCAAGTTGGCTGTGAAGGCCGTCTCCATGCGCGGAGGCAGTGCAGACTTGCAGACCTCCTGGAAAGGCAACCTGCTGCGTCGTGTTCGAGAGCAGGAAGCAGACCAGAGTTTCTTTGAGCTTCAGAGTGATCTAGGATTCGAGCGCTTCCCGCTCGGGGTTGTCCCGGCCCTTTTTGAGAGACAGATCCGCGGACCACTCAGTGGTTGGATCAAGCTGCGCGGATTTGGCAGCGACGCCGTGCTCCAAGCGCAGCTCGACGGTTCTGGTTTGGTTGTCAATCGAATCCGCCAGCCGCAGCTCCAGGCAACCGTCTTAGCAAACGACCAAGAATTGCGCGTTGCCCTCGACGCGCGGCAAGAGCCAGGGACAGCTCACGTCGAGATAAAAACCAAGAACCGTTGGGGCGCGCGGCTGCTGCCAGAAGTCGATCCACATGCAACGTTGCGGCTCGTGGCAGACCGGTTCCAGCTCGAAGCGCTCGGTCCGCTGCTCCTGCGCTACCTAAGTACGATCGAGGGGGAATTGGATGCCGATGTCTTGGCGCAGCTGGATCCTGAACAGCCCAAAGTCGAAGGAAAAGCTCGATTGAGGAAGGGCGTGGTCCAGATGCCCCAGATCGGGCAACGGCTTTCCGACATACGTGCGGACGTCGCGATTGGCAACAACGAAATTCGGGTCAACGAGCTTCAGGCGCGTGGTGTCACTGGTCGACTCACTGGTGAGGCAAAGGCAAGACTTAGAGGGGCGGAGCTCAAGGATCTCTCTGCACAGATCGACATACGCGAGCAAGAGAAGCTGCCGGTTACTTTAGAGGGAGTGGAGATCGGCGAGGCCTGGGGGCACGTTGCGTTGGCATACGCGAATTCGGGCGAACAAACCGAGATCAACGTGGAGGTCCCGAATCTTCATCTTCTCACGCCCGAAGCCGCACAGAATAGCGTCCAAGATTTGGCCCCTCCGGAGGACATTCGAGTCGGTACTCATCGTGCCGATGGCAAGTTCGTAGCCATTCCCCTCCAACCCCTGGAGGGAAAAGCGACCGAGGAAGAAACCCCGTCAAGCACGAAAATTCGGGTGCGTCTCGGCGATTCCGTATGGGTCGAGAAGGGGCACCAGCTGCGCGTCCAACTTGGCGGCGAATTGGCCATCGAATCCGGTGCAACACGGAAGGTCGCGGGACGGATCGAGGTCAAGTCCGGAAAGCTCGATGTATCCGGGAAACGCTTCGACTTGGAGCGAGGTGTCGTCACCTTCGATCCCGAGTCTGACCCTTCTAATCCAACCGTCACCGCCACGGCTCGTTGGGACTCTCCCTCGGGCTATGTCGTCTATGCCGATTACGTCGGAACCGCAAAAGACGGCAAGCTGAAACTACACTCGGAGCCGGTGCTCACCCAGGACGAGGTCCTGAGTCTGCTCCTGTTCGGAAGCCCCGAGGGCAATATCGCGAGTAGCGGAAGCGGCGGGACGAGCGGGGGCCTCGGCAGCAGCGCGAGCAGCCCTGGCAATCGCGGTAGCGCCGCGAACGCTTCGAGCGGTTCAGGTTCACCCAACGCCGCAGGCGCGGCCGTGAGCATCGCCGGCAGTACCGCTACCAAGGGACTCAATCGGGCGCTCTCGGACGTTACCAGCTTGGACGTGAGTACGCGGATCGACACCAGCACCGGGAGTTCCCGTCCCGAGCTTGTCGTGCAATTGACGCCGCGGTTAACCACCAGACTAACTCGCGCGATTGGGGAACCTGCTCCCGGACAGAGTCTAGACCGCACCTTCCTCACGTTGGAGTTGCGCCTGAAGCGAGCGTGGTCGGCGTCAGCGGTGATCGGGGACAAGGGGGCTTCTCGCGTTGACCTGATTTGGCGCAAACGTTACTGAGACGCGAATCAAGTGCGGTCTACGAGCCCCTCCGTCCGCCAGAAAGTGTGGCAAAAAGTTCCGGTGTTGCCAAAGGCCACAGCCGATGTCTGGATTTTTTCCTTGCGTCGAGTCCCGTTCTAACGAAGCCGTCTGCAACGCGCGCTCGTGATTTGCGTCGCCGCCGGACCGAATCTAGTGTCACCAGTCTATACTCGACCGAGGAGAGTGACCTATGCCCGGAAAGACAACTGTCCGCACCGTTCAACAGCAAGGTGGAACACGCGGCGACGTTCGCCCGGAGCGTGGAAGCACCTCCGCTCGTGGTGCGCGTACCGCAACGGACTTCGCTGCAGGCGAGCCGCCCCGAGTCCGGGCTTCGTCCTCGTTGGCAGATGAACGCGCGTCGAGAAAGCCTGCGTACCGTATGTCAGAGCAAGCCAAGTCCGTGGAGGACGGCGACCCAATATCCGACGCCACTCGCGCGGAGATCGCGCAGCTTGTTGACGTTCTCAAGGCAGTCAAGGCGGGTGATTTCTCCGTGCGTTTCGAATATGAGAAGCGCGGGCATCTGACACGCGCCGGGGAACTTCTCAATGACATCATTGGGCTTAACGAGCACACGGCCAGTGAACTCGTGCGGGTTGGCCGCGTCGTTGGACAGGAAGGCAGGATGCACGAGCGCGCGTCGGTCGGACCAGCGAAGGGACGCTGGTCCGACGCTATGTCCGCGCTCAACCAGCTAATTGCAGATCTCGTGGCACCCACCAACGAGGTGGCACGCGTGATCACCGCAGTGGCAAGGGGTGACCTGTCGCAAAAGATGGTACTCGAGATTGAGGGACGCCCCGTGCGCGGAGAATTCCTACGCATCGGAACCACCGTCAACGCGATGGTCGATCAGCTCAACTCATTCGCGGCTGAAGTAACCCGCGTTGCCAAAGAGGTGGGCAACGAGGGCAAACTCGGCGGGCAAGCCGAGGTGAAAGGCGTCTCCGGCACTTGGCGTGATTTGACAGACAACGTTAACGGCTTGGCCGCGAATCTTACGGCGCAGGTACGCAGCATTGCCAAGGTAACCACGGCAGTTGCCAACGGCGATCTGTCGCAAAAGATTACCGTCGATGCGCGCGGAGAAATCTTCGAGTTGAAGAACACCATCAACGTGATGGTTGACCAGCTATCTTCCTTTGCCGCCGAGGTTACCCGAGTCGCTAAAGAAGTAGGCAATGAAGGCAAGCTCGGTGGGCAAGCCGAGGTGAAGGGAGTCTCCGGTACTTGGAAGGATCTGACGGACAACGTCAACGGCCTAGCCGCAAACCTCACGGTGCAAGTGCGAAGCATTGCCAAGGTGACCACGGCGGTGGCGAATGGCGATTTGTCGCAAAAGATCACAGTAGATGCACGCGGCGAAATTTTCGAGCTGAAGAACACCATCAACACGATGGTCGACACGCTGCGCTCCTTTGCGGCTGAAGTGACACGCGTAGCGAAGGAGGTGGGTACCGAAGGCAAGCTTGGTGGTCAGGCTGACGTCAAGGGCGTGTATGGCACATGGAAGGATTTGACTGACAACGTCAACGCCATGGCATCGAACCTGACTGTTCAGCTGCGTGACGTATCCAAGGTAGCTACCTCGATTGCCAATGGCGACCTTACCCAAAAGATCACGGTCGCAGCGCGCGGCGAAATTCTGCAGATCAAGGAGGTGATCAACAAGATGGTCGATCAGTTGAACTCCTTCGCGGCAGAAGTGACGCGCGTGGCTAAGGAGGTAGGTACCGAGGGTAAGCTCGGCGGTCAAGCGGATGTGAAGGGTGTGTACGGAACGTGGAAGGATCTCACCGACAACGTCAACGGCTTGGCTTCGAACCTTACCGTGCAGCTGCGCGACGTCTCAAAGGTTGCAACGGCAATTGCAAGCGGTGACTTGACCCAGAAGATCACGGTGGAGGTCAAGGGCGAGTTCTTGCTGATCAAGAACGTCATTAACCAGATGGTAGATCAGCTCAATTCTTTCGCCGCCGAGGTCACGCGCGTTGCCAAGGAGGTCGGCACCGAAGGAAAGTTGGGCGGGCAAGCGAACGTCAAAGGTGTTTCTGGCACCTGGAAGGACTTGACCGACAACGTGAATGGCCTTGCAGCAAATCTGACCGTGCAGCTGCGCGACGTCTCCAAAGTTGCTACGGCGATTGCCAATGGTGATTTGGGCCAGAAGATCACGGTCGATGTCAAGGGAGAGCTGCTCCAGATCAAGGACGTGATCAACAAGATGGTAGACCAGCTCAACTCCTTCGCGGCCGAGGTTACACGCGTGGCCAAGGAGGTCGGTACCGAGGGAAAATTGGGCGGGCAGGCTCAGGTGCGCGGAGTATCAGGCACCTGGAAGGATCTGACCGACAACGTGAACGTGTTGGCGGCGAACCTCACCACTCAGGTACGCAATATTGCCAACGTCACCACGGCAGTAGCGAACGGCGACCTCTCGCAGAAGATTACGGTCGACGCACGCGGGGAAATCCTCGAGCTCAAGAATACGATCAACGTGATGGTCGATCAGTTACGCTCGTTTGCCGCAGAAGTAACGCGTGTTGCCAAGGAAGTGGGGACGGAAGGCAAGCTTGGCGGGCAGGCAGAGGTCCGCGGCGTCTCCGGCACCTGGAAGGACCTTACCGATAACGTCAACGTTCTTGCCGCCAATCTGACGACGCAAGTTAGGAATATTGCCAAGGTCACCACGGCCGTGGCGCGTGGTGACCTCTCGCAAAAGATCACAGTCGATGCCAAGGGCGAAATTCTGGAGTTGAAGAACACCATCAACACCATGGTAGACACCCTCAATTCGTTCGCGGCGGAGGTAACGCGTGTCGCCAAAGAGGTAGGCACTGAGGGCAAGCTCGGCGGGCAGGCGGACGTCAAAGGCGTATATGGAACTTGGAAGAATCTGACGGACAACGTGAACGCGATGGCAGCGAATCTAACCGTTCAGCTGCGCGATGTATCGAACGTGGCAACGGCCATTGCCAATGGCGACCTGACCCGTAAAATTAGTGTGGATGTCAAAGGGGAGATCCTTCAGATCAAGGATGTCTTCAACAAGATGGTCGACCAGCTCAACTCATTTGCCGCCGAGGTGACTCGCGTGGCCAAGGAGGTAGGCACCGAGGGTAAGCTCGGCGGGCAGGCGGAAGTGAAAGGGGTTTCGGGCGTCTGGAAGGACCTGACGGACAACGTCAACGTGATGGCGGCGAACTTGACCAAACAAGTACGCGGCATCGTAAAAGTCGTGACAGCCGTTGCCAACGGTGACCTCAGTCAGAAGTTCGTGATTGAGGCCAAGGGCGAAGTGGCAGCGCTGGCTGAGACGATCAACGACATGACGGATACGTTGCACACCTTCGCGGATCAAGTCACCACTCTCGCGCGAGAGGTAGGTATTGAAGGCAAGCTTGGCACGCAGGCGAAGGTTCCGAATGTTTCCGGCGTTTGGAAGGATCTCACCGACAACGTGAACATCATGGCCGCAAACCTGACTAAGCAGGTGCGCGGCATCGTCAAGGTCGTGACGGCCGTCGCAAACGGAGATCTGAGTCAAAAGTTCGTGATCGAGGCCAAGGGCGAAGTCGCCGCGTTGGCCGAGACGATCAACAACATGACAGACACGCTGCGCATCTTCGCGGATCAGGTGACAACCGTGGCTCGCGAAGTAGGCATCGAGGGCAAACTAGGTGGTCAAGCGAAGGTCCCGGGTGCTGCTGGAACGTGGCGCGATCTGACTCACAACGTAAATCAGCTTGCCGGCAACTTGACCTCGCAAGTACGGGCAATTGGGGAAGTGTCCACAGCAGTAGCCAAGGGTGACCTAACGCGATCCATTACCGTGGAAGCACAGGGTGAACTTGCGGTGCTTAAGGACAACATCAATCAGATGATTGCCAATCTGAAAGACACCACCCACAAAAACCAAGAGCAAAACTGGCTCAAGACGAACCTTGCGCGCTTCTCCAGCATGATGCAGGGGCAGCGAAGCGTCTTCTCAATCGCGCAGCTCATCATGTCCGAGCTCACGCCGCTAGTGGACGCTCAACAAGGCGCGTTCTACCTGATGGAGTCCGAGGCAGGTGAGCCGACTCTGAACTTGGTTGCAAGCTACGGGTTCGGCGGCAGAAAGAGCCTGAACAACCGGTATCGTCTCCGAGAGAGCCTGATCGGACAATGTGCCTTCGAGAAGAAGCGGATCCTCTTGGCGGAAGTTCCGGACGACTTCTTACGCATCTCGACCGGAATGGGGGAGGCGAGCCCCCGTACCGTCATTGTGCTGCCAGTCCTGTTTGAGGGTGAGACTAAGGCCGTGATTGAATTGGCGTCTTTCAGCGCATTTAGCCCGAATCACCTCGCCTTCCTCGACCAGTTAATGGGCAGTGTCGGCGTAATTCTCAACATGATCTCTTCGAGTATGCGAACAGAAGAACTCCTTCAGCAGCTCAAGAAGTCGAACGTTGAATTGGGCGCCCAGGCGGCAGAACTCAACGAGAAAGCCAAACTGTTGGAGATCAAGAACAACGAGGTGGAGCATGCGAGTCGCAGCCTCGAAGAAAAGGCCGAGCAGCTCCAGATGATCTCCAAGTACAAGTCCGAGTTCTTAGCCAACATGTCGCACGAGCTGCGGACTCCGCTCAACAGCTTGCTGATTCTTTCCCAGCTACTTGCCGAGAATCGCAATCAGAACCTTACGCCAGATCAGGTCAAGTTTGCGCAGACGGTGTACAATTCCGGTCATGAATTACTGACGCTGATCAACGAGATTCTCGACTTGGCAAAGGTCGAGTCTGGCAAGATGTTGATTGTGCCAAAGGAGTTCCCGCTGGCTCAAATTCAGGACTACCTAGAGCAGACCTTCCGGCATGTTGCACGTCAAAAGGGGCTAGAGTTCGAGATTCGCATGGATCCCCGCTTATTACCAGGAGCCATGTTTACGGACCTGCACCGCTTGCAACAGATCCTCAAGAACCTGCTTTCAAACGCCTTCAAGTTCACGGAGAAAGGTGGAGTTGTCTTGCGAATCGAGCCAAACACGACGCGTGAGAACACCATCCTATTCTCGGTGCAAGACACTGGGATTGGAATCCCCGCGGACCAGCAAAAGCTCATCTTCGAAGCCTTTCTGCAGGCGGATGGCACTACGAGTCGCAAGTATGGTGGAACCGGCCTTGGGCTCACGATCAGTCGTGAGATTGCGCGACTTCTGGGCGGTTCGATCGAAGTGAAGAGCGCGCCAGGCGAGGGCAGCACGTTTATCCTGCATATTCCCGAGAAGTACGCGGGCCCAGAGATGCCCGCTCGCGGTGAGCTCTCCCCGTTTGGGGCCAACTCTGACGAGCTGGAGGTACCGGAATTGACCGCCGACGCAGAGTTTTCCGGCACCAAAGTCTTGCTGGTCGACGATGACCTGCGCAATATTTTTGCACTGCGTACGGTGCTCGAGGCACGCGGAATTCAGGTCTTGCATGCCGCAAACGGCAAGCTGGCACTCGATGTACTCAATTCCGACCCCGGCATCAATTTGGTGCTGATGGATACCATGATGCCAGAACTAGACGGGCTCTCGGCAACCCGAAAAATTCGGGAGAGCGAACGCTTAGCATCGCTGCCGGTCATTTCGCTAACCGCGAAGGCGATGCAAGGCGATCGTGAGAAGGCGCTCGAGGCTGGGGCGTCAGGATACGTCACCAAGCCAGTGGATCCGAACAAGCTGTTGGCGCTGATCCACATGTGGCGCCAGAAATCAACGTACCTAGCCAACGGACTTACGTCGTGAGCGATTTGGACGAAACGGATTTGCTCCCGCCAGTCTTACTGGTGGACGACAAACCATCCAACCTGCTAGCGCTGGAGGCCGTTCTAAGCGCCATTGACATACGAACGGTCACGGCCAACTCCGGGAGGGAGGCCCTCGATGCGATTGAGCGGGAAGCGTTTCTCGTAGCGCTGGTCGACGTGCAAATGCCAGAGATTGATGGCTTCGAGCTGACGCGCCGATTGCGCACCACCAAACACGGGCGAGAGATGCCGGTTATCCTGGTCACCGCAATCCACCGTGACGAGGTGTTCGCTCGTGAGGGCTACAGCAGCGGTGCCGCCGATTACATTACGAAGCCGTACGATCCACAGGTCATTCGTGCTCGCGTGAAGGCCTTCATTGATCTGTATCGACAGCGCGAGAGGATTCGGCGCGGACAGATGGCGCTGCGCACGCATGAGCGCGATGCGGCGATTCGTCGTCTGTTGGCTTTCGAGCGAATCTCCTCGGCGGTTCTCGAAACGAACGACGTTGCAAGTTTGCTCATGGAGCTGCTCGGGGCATTTCTCGGGGCTGCAGACGCTGCCGACTCTGCCGCTATCCTACTCAGGGACGGTGAATGTCTGCGAGTGGCGGCAACCGTCGGGGCCAGGTCCGAAGTACAGGAAGACGAGCCGATGAAGATTGGCCTTGGCTTCGCCGGAGTCGTGGCCGCAGAACGTCGACCGATAGAGAGTACTGGTGACGCTGTGCGAAGCGTCGCGTACCCGCCTTCCTTCGGTTCGTCTCTCCGAGCGCTATATGGAATTCCGTTGCTGCATGCCGGGCAAGTACTCGGTGTGGCTCGCATCGGTTCTTCTCGTGCCGAGCAGTTCAGTCCACAGGAAAAGCAACTGCTCTCCGCCGCGGCGGAACGCGCTTCACTAGCTGTCGCCAAGCAACTCGAATTGACCGAGCTCAACGAGATCTTGGAGTTTGCGCCCGCCTGCATCGCAATCGTGAAGGTGTCGACTGGGACTTATGCTTTTGCCAATGCCGCGATGAGAAGGCTATTCCGAGCTGAGCTCGTTGGAACAGCCATCACGACAAGTGGCTTTGGGCCTCAAGCGCTCAAGGCGATCGAGGGCGCCCAATCCACGGGTGCACCAGTAGAGGTTCCGGAATTGTGCTACGAGCAGCAGGGTCCCAACAATCAGCCAATCGCTCCCGCGTACGTAAGGTTTACGGCCCAGCCGCTGCGTAACCTGGCAGGCATGATTGATCGTGTTCTCGTGTTTGCCCTGGATATCACAGCGCAAGTGGAAGGCCGTATCGCTACTGAGCAAGCCCAGCGCGTCCATGCAAGTCTGCTCGAAAGAGAACAAGCCGCCCGTCGCGCAGCCGAGATGGCAAGCACTGCTAAGGACGAGTTCCTGGCTAC
Source organism: Myxococcales bacterium (assembly GCA_050263495.1). Classification (GTDB taxonomy): domain Bacteria; phylum Myxococcota_A; class Polyangia; order Polyangiales; family Polyangiaceae; genus FEN-1139. The sequence continues at coordinate 11,627 of JBLNFG010000297.1, forward strand.
GGTATCTCACGAGCTGCGCACTCCGTTAAGTGCCATCCTAGGTTGGGCTGCCATCGCGCGGACGCGTCCTGATGCCGACCGAGACCGCGCATTTACCGTAATTGAGCGTAACGCTCGTGCACAGGCCAGAATCGTAGACGATGTTCTCGATTTCTCGAGAATTGCCAAAGGCAAGATGCGGCTCACGCTTCGCAATGTGGCGCTGCGCGAGCTCGTTGATTCCGCTCTGGAGTCGGTGCGCCCAGCGGCTGATGCCAAGGACATCCAGATTGATGTCGAATTGAAGCAGGCCTCGCCGGTCATTGCGGATGCCGAGCGACTGCAGCAAGTCATTTGGAACCTGTTGTCCAACGCAGTCAAGTTCAGTAATCAGGGAACAAGGGTGAGCGTTGAGGCTTTCTCTAGCGAATCGAGTACGACGCTCGTGGTCAGGGATCAAGGGCAAGGTATCGATCCTGAGTTCCTCCCTTTCGTGTTCGAACCGTTCCGGCAAGCTAACGGTTCGACAACGCGCCGACATGGGGGGCTTGGGTTAGGGCTAGCGATCGTGCGACAAATCGTTCAGGGCCACGGCGGCACGATCGAGGCCTACAGCGAGGGATTGGGGCGCGGTGCAACCTTCACTATCGAGCTTCCGCGCTACGAGCGCGCGTCACGGCAGCCTGTGCGATCGAGCCCCGACCTTGCCCTTCCAGCCAACGGAAGGGCGCTGATGCGGCTAGATGGAATGCGGGTACTCGTGATCGATGACGATCAGGATAGTCGTGAGCTGTTGGAACAAGCGTTGAACGCAAGCGGTGCAGAGGTAACAGTGGCGAGCTCAGCGCGCGACGCACTGACACAACTGGAGTGCGTTCGACCCCATGTGCTAGTAAGTGATTTGGCCATGCCCGACACTGACGGCTTCGAGCTAGTGCGACGAATTCGAGCGCTTCCCCCCGAACGCGGTGGACGAACCCCGGCACTCGCACTCACCGCGCATACGGGCAAAGAAGCGTCGGATCGAGCGCTCCTATCGGGCTTTCAACGTTATGCCAAGAAGCCCGTCGACCTCGACTGGTTCGTGGCAACGGTGGGCGAACTAGGAAGAGCGGACACCGAAATGGGTCGGACTGCAACCGACCCCGGCATTGACGTTCACGCGTAATCATCGCCCAGCCACGCTCATGCCGCAGTTTGATTTGCCTGCCCCCCACCGCTTTGGCTTTTAGCCAAAGCTTGCTCCCCCCAAATGCGTGCTCGCCTGAAGGCTGCGCCCGCATGGGCGGAGCAGACAGATTGCTGCTCGACAGATTGCTGCTCGACAGATTGCTGCTCGACACGGAGCAGGCGCACGCCGTCGCTGCGAGGGCGGGGTCGCACGGAGAAGAGCCCGATTTCGCGGATGAGATTGCTGGTCGACCCAGACAGAGCAGCAGCTCCACGCATTCCACGTGACGGGGCGAAGCATGGGGTGGAAGTCCAATCTCGGCACATGCTGTACTGGCATCTTCCATGCAATGAACCTCAGGTTATGTCCTACCGAGAACCGATGGTGCTTTCGCGTTATCAAGCAATCCAGCCCGGGTTGCCTGGCGTTCCCGGTCCTGCAGTACCTGAACCGCCCGGACCGGATGTTCCAGCGCCGGGGCCCGACGGACCCGAGCCCATTGATCCGTCCCCATATCCCGATTATGAAGACACGCCGCCAGTGAGTCCCATAGATGTTTCTGTGCGGGCGCGCCCGCCGCGCTCCCGAGCCGCGCGACTCGAAGCTGCCGCGCCGCAGCAGACCAACACGGTCGATGCGTTCATCGGCGACGTCGCGGTCGGCAGTCTTGTAGCAGCACCAACCTGTCGTGGATCAAACCGGGCGGACGTGATCGAATGCGCCTGTGTCGATCGTCAGGAAGCAATGACGACTAGCCGGCTGCGCCATTGAAGCCTGCGTCATTTTGCTACACGGCGCGCCGCGCTGCGCTACAGATAATTGCGGTGCTCCGCGCGGTCAGCGCTAGACTCCGCGAATGGGACAAGCTGCGCCAAACGGAATTTGCGTGCTGATTGTGGAAGACGACGATGACTCTAGAGAGATGCTCGGTGAGTGGCTGTCCGCTTTGGGTCATCGTCATTTGTCCGCAGCAAACGCGGCTGAGGCTTTGTCTCACGTTTTAAAATCACGACCGGACATGGCCCTCATCGATCTTGGGCTCCCCGGGACAGACGGCTTTGAAGTAGCCAAGCACGTTCGTGCTGCAGTCGGGGATAGCATTCGTTTGGTGGCGCTTACAGGCTATTCAGACTGTGCTTCTCGCGAGTTTGCGGATCAGGCAGGGTTCGACGATTTTGTCGTCAAACCTGTATTGCCGGAGGTGCTCCAGGGTATCTTGCAGGGTGAGCTCGCCTGACTGCCCGCAATTCGTAGCTGATCCGAGCGTTCTCCAACACGAGCTTACGTGTCTCGCTCAGATGGCTCCGGCTGGATCGTGCGAGCAATTCGCGGGCGAACTGGGATTTGTGCCAGCCCACAGAAACGGGGTCAGTAGCGCGATTGGCACATAGCGGCTGGTCCGAAGGACCCATTGCTTCGATAGCTCGCGCTCCTATCCGGCGGGTTTGCTGGGGGATTAGAAGCTCGACTGCCCACCCAGCAGCAGAGCTCGAGTCGCCCAGTGCCGAGTGAGCAGCACCCGCACGCAGTGCCGATGTCGCGGTTACACTTGCCGCTCAAGCTTGCGGTAGAGCGTACGTCGGTCCAATCCAAGCACCTTTGCGGCCAAGGTCTTATTGCCGCTCACCGCGGCGAGCACCTTCCGCATGTAACGCTCTTCAACGACGTGCATCGGCGGCAAGTCCTTCGGATCGTCGCTCGGCGCGTACACCTCAGTGGGACGGTACTCGCGCAATTTGGCCGGCAAATCGTCGAGTGTAATCTCGTCGAAAGACGTCAGCGCAACGGCGCGCTCCATACAATTCTCGAGTTCCCGAACGTTCCCCGGCCAATCGTAATTCACGAGTCTGTCTGCAACGAGTCGACCGAGGCGAGTGACGTTCTTGTTGCTTCGTGCTGCTGCGCGCTGCAGAAAGTGCTGCGCCAGTTCGAGCACGTCGTTACCGCGGACGCGCAGCGGGGGTACGTCGATGCGTACGACGTTGATTCGGTAAAACAAATCTTCCCGGAAACGCTTGTGCTCTACTTCGAGCTCGAGATCTCGATTGGTGGCGGCGACAATT
>JBLNFG010000298.1:0-6855 GCA_050263495.1 Myxococcales bacterium
CGAGCCAGGAGCTGATCATGCGGCAAGCTTAGCGCGTCTAGCAGGATTTCAAGGCAATAACCTTGGGGAACGCATTACCTGAGAAGTCAAAATGGAGAATTTGTCCACGCGTAGGACCAACGTCAGCGACTTATCGCAAATGAATGCTCCGTCAGGGGACAAGCGCGTGTTACGTTACTGCATCGCTCCAGTTGCGATCAGAGCGCTCGAGAGCGTTCGAGGGGCGCTCCCATTGGGCAGAATTGAGGGCGCTTTAGCGAGGTTCTACCAGTTCTAAATGATTGAGTTTGGTAAGAAAAATGCGCCATACCTAAGGCTAATGTCAGCGACCTAGTCGCTACAAGTACGTGCCGCGTCGGGGTGTTTCCGAACTGCACTTTATCGAGTAGCTCAGGTGTTGACGCAACTTCGCCCGCGACGCGACGCAACGCAACTTCGCCCGCGACGCGACGCAACGCAACTTCGCCCGCGACGCGACGTCGACCCTATCAATCAGCAGCTGCGTTGGAGCAATGAGCGGTAGGTCGGTCCGCTTTGGCAGACCACGCTCAGAACCGCGGATCCGTAACTCGTGCTGAAATATATTTAGCAATTTCGTTAAGTTAGAATAACCATCGACAAACTATATACGAACGGCTTGCGTGCTATCTGCATTTGATGCATATAGTTTGCAATGAGTTGAGTAAGGCAGATCCCTAGAGCTGAAGCCGATCGCGGAATGGGTGCGGCTGGTTCGGCACTCAGTTCTTTCACGGCCAAACGGGCATTCGAGGACAGAGACGACGGTCTCCGACTCGCGGCAGATCCGTGCCGACGCACATCGAGCTATCACCGACTCCCATTTTTCGCTGACCAAGGACATTCAATGATGGAAACACAACGCCATGACTCGTTCCTCGCATCCGTAACAGTTCCGTTACGAGTCACCCCTCTGCGGCTCGAATTGGTCGATGGCGAGCTGCTCGTGTTCGCACGTGCGCTCCGCGCAGGTGACCGCGACGGGCAGACCAAAATCAGAAATCTGCCAACGAAACTAGTGCCGCTCGCCGGAAGTAGCGCCGGGGGTTGTTGTGACTCCATGGCGGCACTAGGCGGGCGCGCAGCGACCGCGGGGTTCGGGGTGAAACCCCGAGAAGACGAGGAGGGCCGCGGCGGCGTAGCCGCCCCGCGCAGCGGCGCCAAAAGGCGGCCAGACTTTTGGCGGGCGGCATTAGCTGGGGAACGGGGGGCGTCATGAATCGCGCTATCGTAATTGGAGCAGGGTTCGGTGGTTTGGCTGCTGCGGTGCGATTGCGAGCATTGGGCTACGAGGTCACCGTGCTCGAAGCGGGATCGCAGCCCGGCGGGCGCGCGCGCGTATTCCAACGTGATGGCTTCACCTTCGACGCAGGACCAACCGTTGTTACGGCTCCCTATCTATTCGACGAGCTCTTCGAGAAACTCGGACGCCGTCGCGAAGACTACATCCGATTCGTACCCGTGGATCCTTTCTATCGAGTGACGTTTGCTGACGGTGGTCACTTCGACTACGTGGGTAACGAAGAGGCGTTGCTCGCTCAGATCAAGACGCTGTCGCCCAAGGACGTGGACGGTTATCGTCGGATGGCTAAGCACGCGGAGCAGATCTTCGATACCGGCTATACCCAGCTCGCCGATCAACCTTTTGGTCGTTTGAGTGACATGTTTCGCATCCTTCCCGAGCTGATGCGCGTATCGGGACACCGCAGCGTTTACGACGTCGTGGCCCGTTACATTAGTGACGAACGGCTTCGGCAAGTGTTCACCTTCGAGCCGTTACTTATCGGCGGCAACCCCATGCGTGCTCCGGCCATTTACTTGCTCATCCATTGGCTCGAACGGAAATGGGGGGTGCATTATGCGATGGGCGGAACCGGATCAATCGTCCGTGGTCTGGTGCAACTGCTCGGCGAATTCGACGTGCCCGTACGCTTGGGTGCTGCAGTGTCGCGCATCGATGTGTATGGCGGGAGCGTTCGTGGAGTTCACTTGGAGTCAGGCGAGTACTTGCCGGCAGACTTGGTGGTCAGCAACGCTGACCCGACGCTAGTGCACACCCGAATGCTCGACCCCCTGGTGCTTCGTCGAAATACGCCCTCATCTGCGTTGCGCAAACGTCACTCGATGAGTCTCTTCGTTGGCTATTTCGGGACGAACCGGAAGTTCCCGGACACGAAGCACCACACAATCGTTCTCGGTCCGCGCTATCGCGAACTCCTGCGCGACATTTTCGACCGACGCGTGCTCGCAAAGGATTTTTCGCTCTACCTCCACGCGCCCGGGCGCACCGATCCTGCGATGGCTCCGCCGGGGAAGGACGCATTCTACGTGCTGTCGCCGGTTCCAAACCAGTCGAGCGGGGTGGATTGGGAGAAGACTGCGGAAGGCTACTTTGATCGCATTCTAGAAATTCTTGAGCAACGCGAGTTGCCTGGCCTACGGGAGTCTATCGTCACTCGGTTCTCCGTCGACCCGCGCTATTTCGAGACCGAGCTGCGCTCGCACGCGGGCGCTGCATTTGGGCTCGAGCCCGTCTTGACTCAATCGGCATACTTCCGCTATCACAACGCATCACCAGACGTCGAAGGACTCTATTTCGTTGGCGCTAGCACGCACCCGGGCGCAGGTATGCCTGGCGTGCTTTGCTCGGCAAAGGTGCTTGAACGCGTGGTACCGAGGCCACATCAGAAGGGGGTTCATGTGCCCTCGACCCTCGCCGCTGCCGCGGGTGTGTTATGAAAGGGGCGCTCCGTCTGCATCCTAGCCTCACTTCCATGCCATGACGTACCGGATCCGAACTGTCTCCGAAATGACGGGAATTCCCCGTAACACGCTCATCGCGTGGGAGCGACGATACGGCTTCGTCCGCCCAGAACGTCACGACAACAGCTACCGTAGCTATAGCGACCACGACGTGGCCAAGATCAAGCGCGTCAAGGAAGCCATGGATACGGGCCTGACCGTTAGCGAAGCCATCGCGATGCTCGATTCGGATCATGCGTCACACGCTCAAGTCATCGAACCGCAGAAGTCCGAAGCCGCGGGAGCCAGAGAAGCGAGCGCAGCAATAGAGAACGACCCATTTCGCGACGTTCGTACTCGCCTCTACGACGCGCTGAAAGGCTACTGTGGAGCACAATCCGAGAGAATCATCGCGTCTCTATTAGGCATAGCGGTAGAGACTCGAATTCACCGGATCTATCTCCCAATTTTGCGGCAAATAGGTGATGAATGGGAAGCTGGTCGCATCAGCATTGCTCAGGAACACTACGCTTCCTCCATTCTGCGGGAGCAATTCGTCAGCATCTTGGTTGGGTTAGGGCGTCGTGGTAGCCGCGGTGCGCACGCGGCCTGCACCACGTTTCCCGGAGACATGCACGAACTTGGGGCAATTGCGATGGCCGTGCGCCTCTCTCAAGCTGGGTATCATGTCGAGAATTTGGGTCCAAATCTGCCGGCATCGGAGGTGGGAGAGTTCTGCCGTTCGAACAAGCCGACCTTGGTGTGCGTGTCGGCAATTTTGAAGCAAGAGTCATCCGCTGTTGTTCAGTACGCTCGCGAGCTGCGCAAACTGACGCCCTCCGGAACGCGCTTGGTCCTTGGGGGCCGTGGCGTCGCCCTCGAGCCTAGGCCACGAGTAAAAGGGGTGGAATTGGTCCCGAGCTGGGAGGGCTTTTGGGAAGAGGCGAGTGAGGCGTCATCTGGGTGACGGTCCGACCTCGCTCAGCTTGGTAGTGAGCGAAATTGCCGTAAACGTTCGTTCGGGTCGATGTAACCCAGCGTGACCGCAGGCATGCTGGCAGGTCAATGTAGTCAGGAGCGAGCGAGAAGGCGCACGGGCACTTGCGTACTCGCGCAGGGATCCAGTAGGGTGGTGCGCGCTTTGTGCTGTGCAAAACGCGCATGCGCTACCAGCGAGCAAGCAATGAAGACTACAATTCGATGGGTGATTCCGTGGATGACCGCTGTGGCCGTGATGGGCCTTGGCTGCTCGAAAGAAGAAACTAAGAGTGAAGCGCCACCGGCAAAGAGCGCATCCGCGAAGTCGGCTCCCGAGGTGCCTTCGACGCCTCCTCCACCTCCTGCACCAGCCCCTCCAACGCCGCGCGTCGACTGCCCCAAGGGCTCAACCGGCGAGGGCACCTTCGACAAACCATGCGAGGCGTCTGGTACCGATCGCAAGATGGAAGTCACTTGGACGGGAAAAATCGACGATCAGGGGCCCAAGTTCCGCGTCGTCAATAAGACGAAGTCAGCCATCCTGCACGGCAAAGTCGTAGTCTACTACTACGACAAGGCTGGCAAGCAGCTCGAGATCCCCACGTCGGAGGGCTCTACGAATACCAGTCCCAAGCTCTTCCAGACCTGCAGCGGAACGATCTTCGCTGGAGCGGTCAAACCTGAGGAGACGATCTTCGTATACTTCTCTTGCGCGAAGAAGGCCAAGGTCCCAGAGGGGACCAAAGCCATCGAAGCCGAAATTCAGACCGTTGGCTTTGGCGACGAGACCGAAAAAGCGGTCTCCTTCTATTGGCGCAATAGCGAGCTTGCGCCCGACACTCGTCCCAAGGGTGGCATCAAGCCAAAGAAGAAGTAGTTCGCGGGCAGTCGGCGCAGTACCGAAGAACGAACGAGAAATACAATGTTAGGACAGGGACCGGCAGGGTCCCTGTCGCGACTGCGCTGCATTTTGCGCTTACTCCTGCGATCCCGCTGACGCGAGTGGCGCGTCCCTCTCGCGGACGCTGCGCTTCACTTCACCTTACCGTTGGCTCGAGGTCGTACCCCTCGCACCCACGCAGTTTGCCACTACCCCTGCCGACCACTAGGAATCGGGCGTTCGCACGTTTCCAGCTCGAGCTTGGGGGAAGGTGGCGGAGGCCGAAACGCATCCAGCGGCATTTTGAGATAACGAATCCCGTTGATGGGTGCAGGGAGTCGGCCAGCGTGGATGTTGACCTGAACACTCTGGAACAGAAGCTTGGGCGCGGGGAGGGTTGCGTCACGCTTCTCGCGCATTGAAACGAAGCTCTCCTCACTGGTATCAGCGCGCAATAGCGCGTTCGAGCGCTTCTGTTCACCGACCGTCGTTTGGTAGCGGAGTTCGCGTCCGCCCGGTTGATAGTCGTGCCCGACGAAGATGCGCGTTTCGTCTGGCAGTTCGTAGAGTCTCTGCTGCACCGAGCTGTAAAGTGCCTTGGCGCTACCTCCGGGGAAATCACAACGCCCCACACCGGAATCTGGCATGAACACGGCATCACCCGTGAATAAGGCATCGTCGATGAGGTAACTGGCGCAGGCAGGGGTGTGACCCGGCGTGAAGAGGGTGCGTACTTGGATTGAACCGGCCTCGAGGATTTCGCCGTCGTCCAGCAAACGATCGAACTGCGTGCCATCGATCGGAAACTCCGGACCGAGCGCGAACACGTCGCGAAACGTCGCTTGGACCTCGGTAATTCGACGCCCAATCGCTACCTTGACGTTGGGACACGCCTCTTTGAGCAATTGCGAACCTGACAGATGGTCGGCATGTGCATGTGTCTCGAGAACGTAGTGCAGCTTGAGGTGATGCTGGTTAAGAAACTCCACCACTTGCGTTACGCTCTGATGCGAGATCGCACCGCTGGCTGGATCGTAATCCATCACCGGATCGAGCACGATCGCGTCGAGCGTGCTCGGATCATATACGACGTAGGTGAGAGTGCTGGTTCGTTCATCGAAGAAGCTCTTGATTTCCATGGTTGTACTCCAGGTAGGTCATCCCTGGTCCGAAGACCCGGTACGAAAGCGGCAAGCTTTATCTCGAAACTCGTCCGCCCACTCACGCCGCACCGCTACGTAGCGCGCGCCAGAGCAAAAGAAGTCCCATCATCAGCACCAAGACAGCAAAGCCGCGCCTGAGGGCTAGGGTGCTGATGAGTTTCGCCGATTTCGAGCCGATGATGGCTCCAATCGAGGCGGTCAAGGTGATCACCGCCGCTAGCTGAACGTCAATTGACACGTGACTGGCGTATCCGAGCAGAGCGGCAGCCGAGTTCGCAGCAATGACCACGAGAGACGTGCCAATTGCCAGACGCATCGGCATGCCAACGCCGAGCGCTAACGCGGGCACTACCAGGAAGCCACCACCCGCACCGACGAGACCCGTCACCGTTCCGACGGTGAGCCCCAAGGGCGTCATGCGCCAAGCCGAATTCTTGTGCGCTGCGCGTGGCGCGCCATCGTCCCTTCGCCCACGCCACATTGCCCACGCCGTCAAGACCATCATGATCGAGAAGAGTCCGATGAGCAGCGAGCCCGGTAGGTAAACCGCCAGGCGGCCCCCCGCGTAGGCTCCAAGCATGGCTGCCGGCGCAAACAAGAGTGCTCCGCGCCAATTGACATTGTGAGCGAGTGCGTGACTCGACGCCGCGACGATGCTGGTTCCCGATACGACAACCAAGGACGTCGCGATGGCTGCCTTATCCGACAGCCCCGCGACATAGATCAGCAAGGGTACGGCGAGCACCGATCCGCCGCCGCCAAGGAGCCCCAAAGCTAGGCCAATAAATGTTGCAATTAGGGCAGTGGCAATCATCGTGATTCTCTCATTGCAGTGTGCGCCATGGTTCTCCCGTGCTCTCGTGTGTTGCGGAGGAGCCTCGTGACGATCTCAGTCGGTCATTGACAGGTTACTCGAGTAAGAGTCAGCGCTCCTCGAATTAGGTTCGGGATCAGACGCAAATCGGGGGTGATGACCGGGTTAACGAAAGCATCGTGGGGTCTAGTACCCCTCGTCTTCTCAGACGAGGATTGGCGATCACCCCCAAATAGGGGGTCACAAAGTGGCCAAATTCG
>JBLNFG010000299.1:0-2725 GCA_050263495.1 Myxococcales bacterium
AAGGCCTCCAAAGGCCAGTCGAAGGTCATCAGATCTGCGTGAACGAACTGCACATTATCAACACCCTCCGCCGAGGCGCGTTGCTTGGCAACCGCGAGTGATTCCAGTGAACGATCAACAGCAACAACGCGGGCGCCTGGGCTGTGTCTGGCCAATGTCACGGTTTGAGCTCCAACGCCACAACCTGCTTCGAGAATGACACTGCCTGGCGCGTATCGCGTATCGTGATGGAGCAGGGTCGTCAGAGTATCGGCTTGGTCCCTCAGTCGCGTTGCTTCCCGAGCTGAGTAACCGTGAACGTACTGGGTCGTCATTGTCATGTCGTGTTCCCGGCAAAGGCGTCGTATCTAGCCTCGTTTGTTTCGGTATGCGCGCAAACCCGAATTCGCGCCGCGAATTGCTAGTACCCTCTCATCTCAGAAGATTCGAGGTACTGGAAGCGTAAATTGATCGAATCGATTGGACTCACGTCGTTCGAGCGGCAACTCGACGCCATCGAGCGGCAACTCGACGCCATCGAGCGGCAACTCGACGCCATCGAGCGGCAACTCGACGCCATCGAGCGCGCAACATTATTTCGGCGCGTTGGTGGAACAAATTGCGAACATGTCTGGGGCGATTGTCGCTTTCGTCGATTGGGGACAAAGGCTACTGCCCTGGGTTCTGGAGGTTGGGGCAGTAGCCTTTGAGTTCTAGATGCATGTGACAGGAGGAAGGATCAGTGCACCGCCCCGACGGTTACCTGCAAAGCCGGTGACGGAGAAACCTCGGCGACGGGCACCTCCCTGGCGAAAGCGATGTCGAGCCGCGACACGGCAGAGGTGACAGCAGCAAAGGATGCCGCCACGATGTCATGCGCACGGCCAACCCCCCACGCTGTACGGTTATTCCCACGAAGATGGACGTACGCCATTGCCTCGGCACCCTCGCCGGCTCCCAGCGCGTGTTCCGCATAATCGAGAACGTGAACCTCTTCCCCAAAAGTGCGATTGACGGCCTTAACGAAGGCGTCAATCGGACCATTTCCAACGGCGCTCACCTCGATTGCCTGTCCGGATTCCGTCAGTACAGCTCTGACCCGGCAATGCTCCGCCGACTCCCGGGCAACGGCGAATTCCCGAAGCTCAATCCGTGAGCGCGCGGGCAAGAACTCCTGCTCGAATCTCTGAACCAGTTCGCCCGGCGAAAGCTCCGCACCTGTTTCGTCTGTGACGCGCTGGATGGATTGACTGAACGTAGCCGCCAAGTCCTTTGGGATGCGATAGCCGCCGACACGCTCCAAAACGAACGCGACGCCACCTTTGCCCGACTGACTGTTGATACGAACCAGTGGTTCGTAAACACGCCCGACCTCCGCGGGATCAATCGGCAGATAGGGCACCTCCCAAATCGATTGGTCCGCCTTACCGAGCGCGTCGAGCCCCTTGCGAATCGCGTCTTGGTGCGACCCGCTGAACGCAGTGAACACAAGCTCACCAGCGTACGGGTGCCGCGGATGGATCGGCATGCGACACGTCTCTTGGTAGACCCGAGCGACCTGCGGGATATCGCTGAAGTCGAGCTTCGGATCGACACCCTGGGAGTAGAGATTCAATGCGACCGTGACCAGATCCACATTACCGGTGCGTTCTCCATTGCCGAACAACGTACCCTCGACGCGGTCAGCGCCGGCCATTATCGCCAGCTCGGTCGCGGCTACGGCGGTTCCGCGGTCGTTGTGGGTATGAACGCTCAGAATGCATGCATCGCGGCGTGCCAAATGCCGATCCATCCACTCCACTTGGTCGGCGTACAGATTGGGCGTCGACATCTCCACGGTGGCGGGCAAGTTGAGGATCATCTTTCGCTCGGGAGTCGGCCCCCAACACTCGGACACGGCGTTGCAAACCTCCAATGCGAAATCGAGTTCCGTACCCGTAAAGCTTTCCGGTGAGTACTCGAGGACAATCTCGGTTTCGGGTTGCCCGTCGGCATGTTCCCGAATCCAACGCGTGCCTTGTACGGCAAGCTCCAGGATGGCGGCGCGCCCCTTCTCGAACACGACACGACGCTGCAACGTCGATGTCGAATTGTACAGATGAACGATCGCACGCGGTACGCCTCGCAACGACTCAAAGGTGCGATCAATGAGATCCTTACGCGCTTGCACCAGCACTTGGATCGTAACGTCGGTGGGTATTCGCTGCTCTTGAATCAACCGTCGCACGAAATCGAACTCGGTCTGCGACGCAGCGGGGAATCCCACTTCAATCTGCTTGAAGCCCAAGCGCACGAGCAACTCGAATAGCGCAATTTTTCGGTCCCATCCCATTGGCTCGACCAGGGCTTGATTGCCGTCGCGAAGATCGACGCTGCACCAGTCAGGGGCTTGCGCAATCGTTCGATTGGGCCAGTCACGATCAGGCAATTGAACGGGCGGTACTGGTCGATAACGTTTTGGTACAAAGGGCATCTGATTCATCTCCGCGTAGGTCCCGCGCTCACCGGAGAAGTCCTCTGGAAGACAAAATGCCAGAAACCCTCTCCGCCGTTCGCGGGAGAGGGTTTCGAGTTTGCCGTTCTGTCTAGTTGGCTAGCTCACACCTCTCCCGCGCTGCTAAGGAGCAGTCCGAAGAGGGGCAGGCTGACCATATGAAACGGCATGAACGAGGTGATTATGAGCTGCGCTTCCTTCGGCGTCAACCGAGTACCCCGAATCTTCTGAGATCACTAAGCAGATGCCAGC
>JBLNFG010000300.1:0-3095 GCA_050263495.1 Myxococcales bacterium
CGCTAGCTCGAGCACACTTGCGCGATGGATACACGGCGGTGTTCGTGAGCTACAACATGGCTGACGCGCTCGAGAAGACGCTCGTTGCGCGCCAGGTGTACGACGAGATGCCCGTTGCGTACCAGAAGAAGCTCATCACTGACGCGAAGACGGAACTCGCCTTCGAGCCCGCTGGCAAAGGGCGCCACATCTCGCGCATCATCTCCGTCCCGTCGAAGGCGCCTCGCGGCAAGAAGGGCGATACGTTTCTAGACGAGCTTGCTCATTACCTTGAAGACCGCGAGGTGTATCGCGGTTCCACGGCGTTGATTTTGCGCTCTAACGTGCAGCTCACAGGATGCAGTACGCCGCTCGGGCGCCGGGGCATCTTCTGGGAGATTGCTACCGAGGAATTGCGCAAGTACCCGCATCACTCGCGCATGACGGTGCCCTGGTGGTTGAGCCAGGCTTTCTGCAACGATCCAAAGCGTGCCGCCATCGAAGCGCCGCACCTTTCGACCGAAGACCGCGTCACGCTCTTCGGGAAGTCGACGATCATCGAGCAATTTGACTCACTGGCTCTCGAGGACTTTCAGCAGGAACTCGAGTGCAACTTTGTTGACGAGTCGTACAGCTTCTTCCCCTACGAGCTCATCCTGCCGTGCACGAGCGATGACATTGCAGTCGTCGATGATCCAACTGCCGTGCGCGCTCCGTCGGGGCGCATTGTGGCGGGGTTCGATGTTGGACGAATGCGCGACCGCTCCGAACTCGCGGTGTTCGAGCAAATGGAAGAGCGCTTCACGTGTCGCATGATGAAGAGTTTCGTCAACGTGCCCTTCGCCGAGCAGGAGGCGCAGCTTCGATATTTGCTCGCGACGCTTCCTGTCGCGCGACTATCCATCGACCGAAGTGGAATCGGTATGAACCTCGCCGAAAACCTCTCGCGCGACTTCCCCCAGGTCGTGCCCGAGAACTTCACCAACGAGTCGAAGGAGCGGTGGGCCACCGACTTCAAGATTCTCCTGCAGCGGCGAGATGTGACACTTGCCCGCGACCGGGAGTTGGTCGGTCAGATCCATTCAATCAAGCGTCGCGTGCTCGCGTCGGGCAAGGCAAGCTTCGACGCCGAACGCACGAACAAAGGTCACGCCGACAAGTTCTGGGCGGTGGCACTGGCGTGCCAGCGGGAACGCGGTCTCCCGAAGGGACGAGTCGCGGAGGTTGGGGTTAGGGTGATTGGGTGATCGCAGTCGAAGGGAATTGGTGCGCACCAAGTGGCGTTCAAAGGGAACCGCCATGGAAAAGGACGCCAGTCAGAACAAACGAAAGTGGGGATTTGGTTTTGGGTTTGCGTTGGGGCTTATTGCCGGTGTCCTGTTGACGATACTTCTGATCTCTTGGACCACATTCGGCGCGTGTCATCATCATTACTCTGAGAGCAAGACCGCAGAGACGTGGGCAAGGACCATTCGAGCCGCCGTGCAGAACTGGCAATCGTCCCAAAACTCAGTCGCATGTCCCACGATTGAGCAGCTCATTTCCGAGAAGCACCTGGACACTGGCACAACCAAAGTCGACCCTTGGGGTAACCCGTTCGAACTCACTTGCACCGACGACGAGATCTTTGTCACGTCAGCAGGGCCCGATCGCAAACGGCGAACATCTGACGATATCCAGATTCCGAAACACGTAACTTCGACGCAATAGCGTCCGACGGAGGATTCCGCACAAGGATTCCTCAGCTTCGCGCGCCGGCACTTCGTCGGTGGTCCAAGTCGTCGACCTGCGAGGATGAGAGTTAGGGTGATTGGATGAGTCGAGTCGAGCCCGGACTCCAACAGTTCTTCGGGCTCACTTCGGCTCTTTCGACTCAAGACAGACCCCAATTGCAGGGGTGTATGCCGGCACTCGAGTTGGCGTAGCGCGTTGGCACACCTGCGGTCTTTCCGCGCGCACGCCTAAGCACTGGATGGGGAAATGGACCTAGCGTATAGTCCCAACTGCAATGCCCATACCCCAATGCCAGCGAGCAGATCTACCGCGCTCGTGTACGCCTGCTGGCGCGGGTCGTCAGATTGCGGGAGTGGCAATCGATTGGGCGTTGGTTTGCAGCGCGCCAAGCATCTCTGCGGCGCTCCTCTTCCACTTGGATTTCGGCGGATTCCATCCCGACGGCAACTGGGCCGGCGTCATGCCACAGGCCACAATCACCGCGCTCTGGCCGCTGGCGCTAGCAGTGGTGCAGATATTCCAGCTCAATACCCACCACGCAACGATAGGCCAGAGGCTGGTCGGTGTCACGATTACCGACGTTAGTGATGGTTACCCTGCGAGCGTCAAGCGAACTGCCTTGCTGCGGCCGCTTGGATGGGTTGGACCGGCCCTTGTCGGTGCAGCATGGACCCTTGTCGCGTTGTGGCTAGACCTAGACAACTCAGGATATCTCTTCGGGGAAGCAGCCGTGTTAATAACTACGTATGGTGCGAGCTATGGATCGGTGTTACTCGCCAAACATCGATTGCTTGCGGATTGCATTGCTGGAACACGCGTCATCCGTCGTCCATAGAGTACGCACAACTACTCGCCCAAGTCCGTTGCCTGTCCAATACTAGTCAGCCCAAGTGGTGAGCCCCACATCCACTCGGTCGGACTAAGACGTCCTGGCGCGCTCACCGGCGCGTCCACAATGAACGGATCCTCCTGCTTGAGGGAGATCGCTCTCACATAGAAGGCGCTGTCGTCGACGTAGAACGGGAACGATATCATTCGACAAGGAGAGGCCACGCGCAGTCGCAGATCGACATAGGCCGATGTCGTTCGCGTTTGGATATCAGCAATGCACGACGGTTGGTTTGGTGATTCCCAGCCCGAGGGCAGCGATCCGAGAAGACGCGTCCATGCCGTGCGGCGCAGATTCTTGATCGCGTCCTTGCACGTTGCCAACTGGCCGTCGCCCGCTCTGAGATAGATGCCGACCTCGGCATCACGGTCGCCTGCCAAGCTTCGCTCGTTTAGATTCGCGCTACCGATAAGCAGAAACTCGTCGTCGATAATCATCAACTTGGAATGAACGTAGACCATGTAGCGACAATTCGAGCCAACGCGAGTCTGAC
>JBLNFG010000301.1:0-14653 GCA_050263495.1 Myxococcales bacterium
ACTGAAAGAAGCGTCGTTTGCCGGTCTCCGCTGCCCGATTCGACCAGCTCCAGGTGTTGCTGCGCAACCTCGTCAATAACGACGCAATCGCGCGGATCCCAACGAACCACGCGTTCGACTGGAATGCGCTGCCCCGGATGGCAGGTGCGAGCCAACCGCAACGCTCGCGCGGCCGCTCGGCATTCCTGGTTGGTGAGCTCACTGCTGCGTTCATCGGGGAGCGACCAGCTCGACTGTTCCCCGTCGAGCGGTTCGTCGCTACGGCTCGCAGCGCGTGGCAGCACTAGACGCAGTGCCTGGCCAATCTCGGCTAGAGCGGGTTCGTCTTCACCGCCGATTATGATTTCCTTGGGTTGGGCACGACTAGCTTCCGCCAGCAACTCAGCCACGTCCCCGAGCGGTGCCACCGCCAGTTCGCCCGTGGAGATATCCAGCAGCGCAATTCCGATACCGTCGTGCGCGTGCTCAATCGCCAACAACCAGTTGTTGAGCCTGTCTTCCAGGTGCTCGCGGTCCGTGGTCATTCCCGGCGAGATAACGCGTACGACCTGACGCGGAACGATCCCCTTGCACTTCGAAGGATCGGCCAATTGCTCGCAAATCGCGACGCTCCGACCGAGCTCTAGCAGTCGAGCGATGTGAGAATGCGCGGCGTGATGCGGCACACCGCACATCGGGATCTCGTCCTCGGCACCCTTGTTTCTACTGGTGAGTACGAGGTCTAGGGCCCGAGCGGCGTAGACCGCGTCGTCACCGAACATCTCGTAGAAGTCTCCCAATCGGAAGAAGACAATCCGGTTGGGGTGGGCACGCTTGGCCTCAGCGTGCTGACGCATGACGGGAGTATCTTTTGCGCTCATGGCCGGTTTTTGCACCGAGGAGCCTTCGCAACCACCCTTAGAGGAATGGATCCCGCATCGGCGCGAATCGCTGGAAACCGATCAGACTCAGCCCGCCCGAAGCACCGTCGACAACCACGAGTGCACCAAGCGACTCGGAGTACACCATGTCAACGGGTGCGGCAGTGATTTGCGAGGTGCTAGAGCCAATCAGACTCGACAGCGTACTGAAACCACCAGTGACCCTCCATTTGAACATCATGTCGCGCACGGAGGGCTGTTGTCCGCGGTAGATTGCAAACCGGGCTTTTAGCGAGTCGAACAGGCATGCCGCCGGCACACTCACCCCGAATGCGCTTGGCACCACACCTTTGTCGGGATGCTCGAGGACGCACGGATCCAGGTCGGTAGCTGGTCCGATCGCGCATCGAGGCGTCTTGGGGTCGCACTTCTCGCGACTGGCAATTTCGAAAGCGCGCCCACGGAGTTTGGCACGACGTGGGTCTGGATCCCGGCGACATGCACTATCGCTCGTTCCCGTCATGCGGTGCAAAAAGGTGTTGCCTCCGACAACCCATTGGTTGCCGGCGCGTACCTCATAACGATGGGCCGTAGGGGGAAAACAGCAATGCACTCGAGTGGCCCATAGCGCCGGTTCACCCTCTCCCAATGGGACCAGCAGCAAGTCGTCCGCTTGTGCCTCACGGATCACAAACTCCCGGGCTCGTCCTACTGGCTCATCGTACGTGCCGAACAGCGCCTCACAGCTAGAGCGCAGCTCGGTGCCTCCTCCGTCCACAACTACCTGCGAGCATTGACTGGGCACGGCCTGAGAAGCGGATTTGAAGTAGGGATCGTTGGAATCGAAGTTGCCAGTGAGGACCACGAAATCCGAGTGGAGACTCGCGAATTGTGACAGCTTCAAGTCATCAGCGGGAAGGCCTGGCCACAGCCTTCGCGCGGTCTCCAACGCTATCCTGTAGTCTTCGACGCCTCGACCACAGAACTGTGCGTCGCCGTCGCGCAATAGAATGCTTCCGGGTTCGATTGGCTCGTTGAAGCCAAGCCCAACCAGACCGTCGTCGTATTCGGGCAAGAATCCGCTTCCGCGCTCGGCGACAACGGTACCCTCGAAGATAGCAGTGAACTGCTCCTGAGACACCCACGCGCGCGGCTCACTCAAGGGCAATAGTAGCGAGTTCTTGTCAGCAATCGCCGGATCGTAGTCGATTCGGTAGCGTTCCCCCTCGGACAACTCGTACCGCACGCTGCCGACACTTAGAAACGCGTTGACCGACTCTCCAGCGTCTTCAACGACGTCCTGAAACGGTACCGCCAACATCAGAGGATACTTACGCTCGACATCCGTTACACCCGTTGGCAGGTCGCCGCTTTCTTTTGCGCTCAGACGCGGAAAAGACGAAACGCTGGGGGCATGTACTCCGAGGGTGCTATCAGCGCGGTAGTATGACGCACTACGAAATCGGTGCGGCTCGATCACGTTGCAGCTCGATTCGTCAGTCACGGTCGGTGTACCGCCCGACGCACCATCGACAGTAAAATCGCCAGACACTAGCGCTGGGTCACGCTGGCAGCCAAGCCAGTCGACCCCACTCGTCGCTGGATTGTTCGCAGCGGGCCTGCGACAGGGAGCGTCCCAATCTTCGATGTCCACCGCCGCTAGTTGGCCATTCCCGAGCGCCATGATCCCGAAGATGCCGCGTAGCTTCCGCGGTCCCGCACCTTCGGTGAAGTCCTCATCCGTGCGGTAAAGCGTGCCCACCGCTTGCGAACTTGGGTATGGGTCACACAACACGCCCACTTGCGCGGTCTGCGTAGCCGGATCCAAGACTGGAGCGTCGTGGGTTACTATCTGCAGCTTTGCGATCGGCGATTCAAACAGAATCCGATCCGCTGGTTCGAAGGACATCTCTATCGAACGTGGCCGCACCACTGGCGCGGTGGATGCGCCTTCACTCAGGTCGAAGACCATCGCAGCTCCGATGGATCCGTTCTTGCGCGCGTCTTGCCGCGAAGACTCGACCGCGTAAAGGAATCTTTGCTTTTTCGTCTCGCCAGCGACAGTGACACTGCTCACGCTCACGTCGCGTGTGTATACGGGCTCGTTGGGGTGATCGTACGAGAGAGGCCGCAGGGGGCGGTCGTATTGCTCGTGTACGTTGCACGGATCCGAGACATCCACGACGTGGATCAGGGGAACGTTGAGATCAGCGACGTAAAGCTTGCCGTCGGCGAGGGCCATGCCCGCGGGTTGCGGATCCCCGGCAGCGGCAACGAACGGTGCCGCTGGGTACGTGATCTGTGTCGTGGTCTTTCCCGCTGCGTCGACCGTGTGCAGATCGGCCGGTAGCGGCTGCGTGACGGGCGCGTTGGGCACGGTGTTACCCAGCGCGATCACGCTATCGGGGATGCAATCCTGGAATGTACCCGGACCCATGTTGAGAATCGCCTGAGCATCGTAAAGGGCGATCTTTCCCAAATCTGGCAGTGTCACCAAGAGCTTGCGCCTGCCCACGGGCGCAATCCCCTCCTCGAGTGCCAGGTTTGCAGGACACAGGGGGTTGCCATTTGCATTGTCCGATTGTGCCGCACGGACCCAAGCTTGGACGGTTTCATCGGTCGTTGACTCCAACCTGGGGCAGCTCGAACGGTATCCGCTTTGGCCCGGTGTGGGGTCGGTGACAATCGTCATCTCCCCGGGTCGCCCAGGCAGGCGGCACGCTGGCCACAGCGTTAAGTCTCGCGTTCGCTTGCCAGCGTTTGGAGCGGTAATGCAGGTGGTTGGCAGCGCAAAAATGGCCTCCAGTCCAGGTTTTGCCACGGCAACGAAGGACGCGATGCCACCTGGGGTGGACACGATCGCCCGAGGATCGTCCCCGACCGTTAGGAACTCGGTTCCAGGGACCCATGGATCTTCATCCAGAACCTTTTCGTCGGTCAGGTCTACGACCGCGACTTCGCCGCGAAGCGTCTGGGTCACTAGCGCCAGCATGTGTCGATCTTCGACGACATCCACGGCGGAGTCCTGATACGAGGGACACGCACGAACATCTCGGCCTTCGCCGCTAGTTGCGTCGCGACAAACCAGTGATACGCGGCCGCTGCCCGCTAACGATCGGAGTTGCGTGGAAGTCGAGCTCTGTTGGCACCCCATCAGTGCCAGTCCGATCATTCCAAGACGATAGAAATACGTTCTCACTTCGATGCCCTCGGTGCCACGGGTTGCGCCAGACTCAGTACGATCGTTCCGTAGCTTCGGATCTTGCGTCGGTCCAGTTGTATGACGCCTACGTACGAATCGAGAAAATGCCCGACGTAGCCGAGGGCGTAGCCTGGCTGCTCTGGTGCTGCCGGATCTGCTTCGTCGAAGTCGAAGGCCATCGCATGCGGTCCACGACCGGTTCGAATATACTTCTCGATAATCCGACGCCTTGGATCGTAAACGGCAATCTGCCGCTGGTCGTAACAAACCACGAACACGCGCGGCTCGGGCTGGCCTTGTTCGTTGATGATTTGACCGACGTACACGCGCGACGCACCCTGCGGCAGCGGGAATACCCCATCGAATCGAGGCATATCCTTGTTGGGTGTATCGGAGAATGCCCGCCCCAGAGCGGTTTCGGATTCGGTCAGCGCCGGCTCCGCAGCCCCTACGATCAGGCTCGAGGGGCTGCGGCTTGAGACGTAAGCACCCACGGTGATGCTAGCGGCGTGTTTCAGGCATCGGTCGCGCTCGGCGACGTCCGCGACGTCGCTACACTCGGCTTCTTCGTTGCGCCGGGCGCTATCGTCAAAAGCCATCCCGCGCGAGTCTGTGTCTCCTGCGTTGGCGCGCAAGCCTGCGGCTTGCACTGTCTGCAGATTCTGTAGGTAAGGCTGCTCCGGCGCGGACCACTCGTCGCGGAACAGCCTAACCAGATCGATGCGAGCGGAGTTGCGGTACACGACCGCGAACCCGGGCGGGTAAGGATCGGGTGCGTAGGACTCGCTTTTATTCATCAACCATGAGTTGCGTAGGCTCCGAACGTATTCGGATTCGGGCACGGCAGCCAGCGCAACAGCTCCGGTCGCAGAAAGGTAGTGCACGTATGAGAGCTTCGGACCAAGCGCCCAACCATCCCTGCCGTCATCGAGGTCTTGGGAGAAGAGCGAAAGCGCCCCGTGCGTCTGGTGCGTTACAACGATTGCATCACCAGCGTCGCTCGCCGCAATGGCATACGGCTCGGGGGGCATGATGACCTCCCGCAGGTTTTCGGTCTCCTCCGTTCCAATGCGATGTTTCTTGCCGCATTTCTGCGGTGAGCCCGATTGAGCGCACTTGAGTTCACCGTTCTCGCCGAGGTCAATCCAATGCAAGCTTGATTCGCCCCGCACTGGGATAAGAAGTCGCTTCCGAGGTTCCGGATGACTCGGAGAGATCGGACCGTACTTTAGGAGCACATCCGTTGCGAACGCGCCGATTCCGACAGTGTGCTCATTCGAGGAAAGCAACTTTCCAAGCGAGTCAGGGTTCTTGTCGAGATCAACCGGCTTGCACGGGCCAGGATAAATCATCCGGTCCGCTTCGCTCTGGACGCCCAACTTCAGCTGGCTGCCTGCGAGATCGTTGCAGTGCTTCCCGGGATCGTCGCCAAGCGCATTCACGATAAAACGAACGCCGTCGAGCCGAATGCCTTGAACACTTCCAGCGTTGTACTGAAGATCAAAGTCGCTGCTGACTACGTAGAGGTACTTCGGCGTGCAGCCAGGTTCGTATCTGCGATCGCAGTCCGTCGTGAGTCCAACGGGGAAATAGACTCGGTCGAGAGGGGGAGCTATCCCCTCACCGCTGGAGTAACAAGCTGAAATCACAAGCCCGAAGGCTGCTATGAGGCGTCGCATCGGCGGGCGGAGCCTAGTACAGAGCTCGGCCTCGGTCCCGTAAGCTTTGCATCTCAGTCAACTTCTCTTGCTCGACCGACCCACAGCGGGACGCGGCAAGATGGCCCTCAAGCCGAAGGCCTCTTTTGGGGCGGTGGGTTCAATCTCCCACCCGGTGTCGCCGCGATCAGCCATCCAAAGATCGGGGCGGCGGCACTTCCATAACGTCCGCACATCAAGCGCCGGTCCGAGCGCGCGTCCACGGCAAAGCTAGTCGTTGCCCAGAAGGTCGACAATCACGACGCCACGATTGGGGCGGTCGCTGGGCTTGGGATCGGATTCTGGAGGAATTGGTTGGTAAGCGTCGAGCGGCAACTCCAATCTAGGTTGCCTCTCGCGGCGACAACGTTCCGCATCCTCGCGTCTGCGAATCTGCTCTATGATGAAGGGCGGCAACAAGGGCGCTCTCGCTTTCACGGCGCATTTAGCCTTTTTCTAATGTAGCCTCACACTGCAATCGGTCAAGCACAAACAGGCCCCATGACCTGTTGAAGTCGATCCAAGCGTGTAGTTGTTGCGTGTAGTTGTTGGGTGTTCTTCTGGCCCGCTGGTTGCGGCGGGCGTTGCACCAGTCGCGCTGGGTAGCGACCCGCGCCGACAACAATCAACGGTCATTGGCACCAAAAAGTAATCCCATCAATCGTAGTTTCTCGTTTCCACAAGCAACAACATGTCCTCTTTGGACCTACGTAGTTCCTACTGATAAGGATGCGGTCGAGTTTCTCCAATGCACGCTTTTTTTGGCAAGAGTTCGCTGTACGCCTTGTTCATTCTCACGTTGATTGCCCCGAGAGAGAGCAAGTCTGCATTCGAATGCAAGGATGAAACGTGGGAAGGCACTAGCGAATTTCTATCCATTGCTAGGACGATTGCGGGCACTGAGCGCGTAAGGATTGCGGCTGAGCTCGATTATGGGGCCCTCAGCTCCGATGATGCGGTGCTCGTGTTGCATCCGGATGTTCTCCTCGACGACGTATCGTTGATCGCTTTCGTCCAGCATGGCGGCCGAGCAGCCGTGCTGGACGACTTCGGAAAATCGAGCGCGTTTGCCGAACGATTCGGCATCCGCCGCATCGCAGTTCCCAACGAGCCGCTAACGATGCTGCGAGGTAATCGTCAATTGTCGGTCGGCACACCAGTTGAGGCAGCGGGGGCGGTACCGGGTACAGGGGCGCGACACCCGCTAGTGGTGGATGTCGATCGCATTATGTTGAATCACCCATCCGGGTTGATCAATCCGGGGCTCACGCCTCTGCTGCAGATACGCGCTAAAGACGGCACCTCTGTTCCCATTGCAGTGACTGGCGTCGTCGGAACGTCACCTCAGGGACGCCTTCTCTTCATGAGTGATCCATCAGCGTTGATCAATCTCATGATTCGCTACCCCGGTAACCTAGCTTTTGCGAGAGCACTGGTGCGATTCCTGATTGAGCCAGACCGCACCGAGAGAACTGGAAAGCTATATATTGTTGTGAATCGCTTCGGGCAATCAGGGCATTTCACGGATGATGCGAGCGCATGGTCCAGCTTTGGCCAGCGTCTGGAACGAGCATTTCGAGATCTGCAACAGGGATTGCCGCCATTCGTTTTGGTCTTGCTCGCCGCGGTCACGACGCTCGCCATTGCGCGTTGGGTTGGAACGAATGCGTGGCGCAGATCGCCACCGGCGATTCCGCGCTACTTGAGAGGAACTGCACTGAGCAACCAGGCCAATTGGCCTGGGCGAGCGGCGGTTCTCACGGCGCCAAGAACCCATCCAGCGTTGCTCTTGCTTGAGCTTCGAGAGTCATTTCGAGCGCGCCTTGCGCAGCTGATCGCGGCTGATCCTTCTGCGTCCAGCGAAGCCTTGATCCGGGTCGTAGAATCGCAAGGTCTCCTTCCATCGAATCTGCTGGGTGCACTGCGCAACCTGCTCTCCGACGCAGACGCGACCGAACGCGCCATATCTGCGCGTAAGCCGATCCGCGTGAGCCAAGCCAAACTGGCGCGGCTGCTTCAGCAAAGTCTCGACATTCTGAACCACATCAGCCAACTTGAATTTCCCCGTCGTGAACCCAGCTCTCCAAGTCAGTGAACTAGAACCCGCGCGTGAACGACTCAATGCCATTCGCAACGAGGTGTCCCGAGTCTTTTTGGGCGACTCGGCCATCATCGATCTGCTGCTGGTTGCCATCATGGCCAGGGGACACGTCCTGCTCGAAGGCGTGCCCGGAGTAGCAAAAACAACCCTGGTGAAGGCTCTCGCTCAAGCTCTCGGCTCGAGTGTTCGGCGTATTCAGTTCACTCCGGACCTTCTGCCCGCCGACATCACTGGCACCTATATCTTGAACCCTCGTGATGGTTCGTTCTCATTCCGAGCAGGCCCGGTCTTCGCAAACATCGTGCTCGCGGACGAAATCAACCGGGCGCCGGCAAAGACTCAGTCTGCATTACTCGAGGCAATGCAGGAGCGGCAGGTAACCGTCGAGGGAGATCGTTTCGAACTCCCCGATCCGTTTATCGTGCTTGCGACGCAAAACCCCATTGATCTGGAGGGAACCTATCCTCTGCCGGAAGCGCAGATCGACCGGTTTGCGATCCGGGTTCAGGTCAAGTATCCGCAGCTGCGGGACGAAGTGCAGATGCTCAAGTCGCACGGCGTTGTGACCCCCAACCCGATGACAGTGGTTTCCGCGGCTGATCTCCTTCAGCTGCAGTCCATTGCCGCGCGAGTATTCGTGGAAGACGATCTCTTCGAATACACGGCGCGCCTTGCCGCTTACACGCGCACTCATGCCAAAATAATATTGGGCGCGTCGCCACGGGCAAGTTTGAGTCTGCTTCGCGCAGCGAAATCTCGCGCCGTTCTCGAAGGCCGCCCGTTCGTGGTGCCGGACGATCTACGGGCGCTCGCGGCGCCAGTATTGGCGCACCGACTGATCGTGATCCCGGAATTGGAAGCTGACGCCCACGCCCGGACCCAGTTGGTAGAAGAAGCTGTGACGCGCGTCCCGTATCGCAAGGCTGTTCGTCCGGTCTAACAGCAATCATCTGATCTGTACCGAGAATGGATCAGAGGGTTGCTCGTGCCCTTGTACATGCAGGACGGAGGAACGTGAACCCGCTGCCCCGCAGCCATCGGCTGATGCTATGGAGTTCCGTTTGACGATGCTTCGGCTTCGCGCTCTGATTGGACACCATGAACCTTGAACGTGGTCTCTCCCTCGCACTAGCCATTGCCTCGCTCTACGCCTGCACTCCTGCTGGCCAGAAGCCAATCGTTACCTCCGCCGCCGATCAGTCGGGCTATGCAATCCGGTACCCTGAGTCAATCGCCGCAGCGCGAGGACAGTTCGCGGAGCAGGAGAATCGCGCGGCCAGGCAAGCCGGCGATCTAGGCACCTTCGCCAACGATATTGAGACGAAGAACTGGCCCGCGGTCAAGACGACCTACGAGCTCGCTGATGCTTCGGGCAAGAGCGGCACGTACGCGGAACGTTACGAGCAAACGGAAGGAATCAACACATTCTTCCGCGAAGAAAAGGATCACCTCAATCAGGCAATTGCTGGCAACGTGGCGCACTCGGCAAAACAAAACAATTGTCAGGATCCGAACGCCATCGCAGGAACGGCAACGTTCAGCACTAACAAGGCGGTTGAGAAGCAGTTGAAAGAGCGCATGCGTGCAAACAACGAAGCGCATGCGTTTCTTGAGTCACACGCTGAGTCAATCGGCAAACCGGCGCTGGAAAAACTGCGCGATCAGGTCGATAAGCTGACGGAGCTCTCGTATACGGCCAATGTTGGGGTCGAGCGCAGCAGACAGCAAATGCAGGGCATGCTGGAGGAGGCAAGTCGCGTCAAGAAGACCCTAGATGAGACTGCCAAAGAGGCGGATGCGCTCGCCCAGGACACGAAGCAGCCCGAGGCAGATCGGAGAGCGGCAAAGGCCAGAGCTGAAGCGGCGCGAGCGTCGGCTGGTCGCGTCGACAGCGAGACACAACAAGCCAAGTTCGTCCTAGATAATATGGATCAGCGCATCAACAAACTGCGAGAAGACTACCGACAGGCATTGAAGGGTTTGCTCGACGCGGTGGACCAAAAGGCTGCCCAAGCCCCGAAGCCGTAGGACGGCAGCAGATTCGCCTCAAGCTCGAGAAATCCGACGCAGCAACTGGTGGGGAAGCGGCAAGTCAGCGAGGGGCTAGTGCACGAGCGACAAGCCAACGCACTGGCTCCGTCCCGCCCTCTGATGCCGTCGTTCTTGATTGGTAATCGACGTGTTGTCGTGAAGAAGCGCTCCTCGCGACTCACGTCGAAGCGACTCCGCAGTGGTGCTTCAACGTCAGCCCAATCGCGAAAGGGACCGCGATTTGACCGCGACGATGCCCCACCAATCGCGCAGCACGTGTCACGCGTGGGATTCGAAGCTGTTCTCCTCTCCGACCCACGCAGCCAACTCGCCGCAATCGGTTGCGCGAGCGCAACCACAGATCTGCGCGCGTCATGTCGGCCTGTGCGTCCTAACCCGTCATTAAGGGCGCGACGGGGAGGGACTCTCGGCGCGTCTCCCGCCGGTAAGAGCCCGGCGCCTGCCCACACCATCGCTTGAACGCCTTACTGAACGCAGCTTCCGAGTCATAGCCAACCGCAACCGCAACTTCGGCCAGCGTTTGGCGATCTTCCTTCAACAGTCGCGACGCTTTGAGCATGCGCCACCGCGCGACGTAGTGCAGCGGGGGTTCGCCGACGAGCCGCGTGAATTGAGATGCAAATGCCGATCTAGACATTCCAACGGCTTGGGCCAAACCTGCGACCGTAAACTCCGTTGCCGGCTGCTCATGAATTAGTGCCAATGCGCTCCCGATTTGTGCATCGGAAAGGGCACGGAGCCAGCCATGCGTTGCGGCTGGGCTCGTAGCAATGTGGGCGCGGACGAGTTGAATCCACACCAGCTCGACAAGTCTCTTGACGACAACCCTGGCACCCGGCTCTTGGGAGCCCACCTCTCGCTTCAACCACTCTAGAGTCGTGGGGAGCCACTCACCACGCGCCCACTGCTCGCCATTAACTCGCAGAATTGGCGGGAGGGCGTTTAGCAGCGGGTTCTTGTCTTGGCTCGCAAACCGGCAACTGCAATAGAGGACCGTGCCGCAAGCGTTTGATGCCATTGAACCGGCGTTGCACTCAATTCCCGAGTACCGCGGCACGCCGGATTCCAGGTCTGCCTCGGTGCGGATCAGAGCTAGCGCATCGCCACGCTCCATCTCGATCCGGGTACCCCTGCAACGCGCGGCTAGCTGCCCCTCCAACACGATCAAGATCTCGACCTGAAATGGCTCTCCGCCATCGCAAGGCAGTTCGCCCTCGACCGCGCTTGCACGAACCGTCGCTTCGCGCAGGTGGATGGTGTCGAGGATCTCGGTAAGCACATCGACCGACTGTCCAGACTCAGTGCGATCCGGCATGGAACCAGCGGTAACATAGTATGACCGTCCAGTCACTAGACGTATGAGACCGGGCTATCCACCTCGGACGGGGCCCCGTCGACGTACCTCGATTGCCGCGGCCTGAAAGCAATCGTCGCAGTCAAGAGTATGAGCTGTGCCATCATCGGTGGCGCCCGAGAAACATGCACCAGCCGCCCCGTTTGCTCATGTTCGCAGCTGCGTGTGGCGCCACCCTAGGCGCTACAGCGGCATGGCGGATTGCCGCTGATCGTTGGCCTCCGCCTTCGAAGCCCGTCGTCACGGCGCCGATTTCCGCTTCCGCTCGCTCGGTTCACAGCATCGCCGATGCGCACGCGCCCGAAGCGATCGCAATTGCGCCGCCAAGAGCGACAGCATCGGCAAGCGCCTCCGTCCCTGTCACGGAGGCTGTCGCTTCTGACCTCCAAGGTGAAGCGTCGAATGGGCCATTGATCGAAACGATCCCCTCTCCTGCTGCCTCAGCGTCCACCACCTCGGCGTCCAACGTGCCACCCCCCGAAGTTGTTGCGGAGCTTCCCGCCTATCGGGAGGTCTCCTGGGGCATGAGCGCTGACCGACAGGAGGACGATCGCTTGTGCGTAGCGGGGGCCCCGGAAGCTTGTCTGAGGCTTGCTGAAGCTGAGGCCATTCATCTCTCGTCCGCTCATGAACTCGAAAGATCCCGCGCGCATCGTGAACGGGCATATTCGATTCTCGTGTTCCAGTGTAATCGACGTAACCCCGATGCATGCGTCACTATCGCGCGCATGCACTCGCTCGGTGTCGGAGTAGCTCGCGATCCCGTCAGTGAACGTGCACTACTTGCTCGGGCCGCGATCCTATGCAAGAAGCTTTCCGGAAAAGTGTGCGAACTCCTTGGTCCGTGAGGCACCGTGCAGGTCAGTCCTACCTTCTCCACGCGAATTCTCGTAGGCCTCGCAGTGCTTCTGCTGATCGCCGCAGTCGTCCGGGTCCACGCTACCGCTTTCGCGTGGTCAGCCGCCTTGCTGCTCGGCTTAGCGGCTTCGAGGCTCTTCACCCAGTCTTCTGTAGGCCGCGCTAGAAGTGCAGGTTTCGAGATGCTCTGGCAGCAGCCGAATCGTAGCCTCGTCACAGTTCGAAACGGCGAGGTCCACTTGAAGGCGGAACTGCGCAATCGCTCCAATGAACTGCTGGTACTCGACTCTATTGCGGCACTCGCACCGCCCGAACTATTCGTAGTAGTGGAGCCAACGCGCGCACTCCTACCTGCGCGCTCAGCGCTTCCTATCACTGTAACAACTCGGCCGCTTCGGGTCGGCACGCACGGTCTACAAGGTCTAACCGTCATCGTGAGGAGCGATGCTTCCGCTTTCGATGCGCGACTCACCTTTGCCAATCCGTTCGTGTTCGAGGTACGCCCATGCGCGGCGCCATACGTCGAGCCGCCACGTCGCGGTGGCCTTGGTCGCGAATTTGCCCCCGCGAACCGCACCGGTAATGCCTCAGGCGATTCATTGCAGCTGCGTGAGCTTCGCGAGCATCGGCCCGGGGATCCACTGCGAAAGGTGGCATGGAAGGCGTCCGCGCGACGAGGAAGACTGCTGGTACGTGACGATGAGCAAGAACACCGGCATCTCGTCTGGTTCGTTCTGGATGCGTCGGTCGAGCTGTGGGCGGGGCAACCCGCCGAAGCCTCGCTCGATCACGCAATTGACCGCATTGCATCGATGATCCGTCAATCACTGCGCCAAGGTGACCGCGTTGGGCTTTGTATCGTGGGAGCGCGCACACTGGCGCGAATTAGTCCAGACCAAGGATCATTCCACGAGGACAAATTGCTCGATGCGCTAACGCACGCCGTGTCAGTGCTGGATTACGATCGATCTGGTCTCGATGAGGAAGAACTCGCGTCCCTCGTGCTAGAACATCTCCGGCCCATGGATCCGACTGGAACTCGCGGAATCGGTGCTCGAGATTTGGACAACATAACCAGGTTGGCGCAACGCGCGCTCGGCCGTGCACGTCTCCGCCCGCGGCCAGAACCGCTCGGCCCCACCCCGCGAGATCGCTTGCTTCGCCGCTACGTCGCCGAGTTTGGCTTACCAATACCTGCACGAACGACGACCGATCGTGACCTTACGGACAAGGAGTTGATCGCGACGCTCAAGTGGCTCGCAGAACAACGACCGGATCGGATACGAGTCTGCTCGCCCTGGCCGCGGCAGCGACTGCTCGATGGCATGGTCAAGATTCAGCGACGACTGAAGAAGTCCCGCATCTCATTGGACTGGGTTCCGATGCGAATTTATTACGGTGTGGAAGACCCAAAAACGATGCCGCAGCAGCTGGTTCATGAATCCTTCAAGTGGCGCGCATCGGTCGAGGATGTCGACGGTAAGCTGGCTCTCAGGCGGCTCGGCATTGCCTCGGCGCCGCGCGTGATTCGTCGCGGCAACGGAATCGCGTCATGACTTCAGCCAATCCCAAGGCGCAGCTGCACGCGGCCGGCCTCAGGCCAAAGCATCATTTCGGCCAGAACTTCCTCACTGATCCGTCGCTCTGCGCTCGTATTGCGGCCTTGGCTGTTCCCGAGGGCGTTGATGGGGTCATCGAAATTGGTGCGGGTCTAGGCGCACTAACCGCCGCCTTGCTCGAGAACGCGAGGCACGTCGTAGCCATCGAACGAGACCGTGATCTCGTTCCACAACTGAGCTCGACATTCGAAGAAGCGGTGCGTGAAGGCCGACTAAGCATCGTAGAAGACGACGCCAAAACGTACGACTATGTCTCTGCGCTTCGAGCTTTCGATGGCAAATGCACCGTCGCAGGGAATCTGCCTTACCAAATCACGGGACCATTGCTCAAGCGCTCGATTGAGCTGGCCGCCCATGTGGCGCGTTGCACGTTTCTGGTGCAGCTTGAGGTGGCGGATCGACTGACCGCTGCTCCCGGAGGTGATGCGTACGGCGCGTTGTCCGTATTCCTGCAGGCGCGTTACGCCGTAAGGCGCGAGCTAATCGTGCGCCGCGGCGCATTTTATCCCCAGCCAAACGTCGATTCCGCAGTGGTCGTTCTCGAGCCGCTAGGGGCACCCGTTAATGCAGAGACCCCGCTATTTCGAGCGTTCGTCAAGTCCGCCTTCCTTCAACGAAGGAAGAAGCTGCGTAATGCCTGGTCCGGCGTTGCAGGCCTGTCCGCTGAGTCATTAGTGCAAGCGGCTGCGGAAGCCGCAATTGATCTCAATTTGCGGGGGGAGGTTCTGTCTGTCGAGCAGTTCGCGCAGATGACACGGTCCGCCGAGCGCCTGACAAGGGAGCCATTGGAGTGAACCTCGCCTCGGGGCTTGGAACGATCGGGTGGTCCCTGACGCTGCTGACAGCCCAATGCAGCGCATGCAACCCGCTCGCGAGCTCCGACAACTCGATCGTCAGCTCTGCGCAGTTT
>JBLNFG010000302.1:0-4847 GCA_050263495.1 Myxococcales bacterium
GCGCACCCGCGACGGCTATCGGAAATCCGATCGCGGCACTGGTACCGACTGCGCGCCGCATCTCGACGTTGGACCAAAGCATGAATGGGACGGAGAGCGAGCCGCCCCCAATGCCAACCAGCCCGGAAATCACGCCGATAATTGAACCTGCCACACTCGTGCCGAACGTGCCCGGAAGCACTCGCGTCGGACGGGGTTTCGCGTCGAGTAGTAGCTGCGCCGCCACAAACAAAAGAAAAATCGCAAACACGAGCTTGAGTGCCGCGGTGCTGAGATGAGCCGCGAAGAAGCCTCCCACAAAGGTTCCGAGGAGAATTCCGGGCGTAATGCGTTTGACGAGCTCGAGAGCGACCATGCCTCGTCGGTGGTGTGCGCGCGCACTCGAGAGACTCGTGAACACGATGGTTCCGAGGGAGGTACCGAGCGCGAGGTGCACCGTCGCACCCTCGGGAAGCCCTTGCGCCTCGAATAGGTATGTGAGCACTGGGACGATGATGACGCCACCACCCACCCCGAGCAGACCGGCAAGCACCCCCGCCAGTATGCCGGTCAAAGCGTAGCCAGCGAGGTAGAGCAGCGAGAGCTCGGGCATGTCGACGCCCTACTACCACCTGGGAGTTGGAACGCGCAACCGTTGGGCGTCGCGCGCCATGCTCTCAAGTTCTAAGGGCCATAGCTGCGTTTGCTAGCCGGGATACCCAAGATTGCCTTCGAGGCGGCGAGATCGTCGGTTCCGAGTGCGCGAACGTATGCCCGGACTCCATGTTGGACAGCGTGCAGCACGTTGGGCGCGGCGCACGGCGTTAGAAGTGACGGGTCAAATGGACGGAGCCAGGGCCGATAGAAAGCGCGGTAGCCGTAGCAGACGTGTCACCGGAGGTGAGCAGCAACCAAGTGGCTGCGCCGAGGCCCAGCACTCCGATGCCGAGGCCAGCGTATCCGATGCCGCGGAACAAGGACTTGCTCCCCTGGTCATCAATAGCGCTGCGCGGGCAATTATCAGCCAAACACTTACCGTAAACGTCGCCGTAGCTCGAAGCACCGACGATTCCAAGGCCCACGAACGCGCCTACGCCGATAACGCCTACAGCACCGACGACGAGCCCCGCCGTGGTTCGATTAAGCTGACCACCGCGAGCCGGAGTCGGAGTATCATGCTTGGGCGCTTCGACCGGCGTTGGCGCAGGTGCGTTTGCGGGTGGTGGTTCGACCGCGAAATCAGCTTTTTCTCCAGCCTTTAGCACGAGCTCCTTCTGGAGTTTGCGCCCATCCGAGAGCGTTGCCACGACGGTAACAGGACCAGGCATGACGGGTTGCAGTTGGTTCCAGGCGGAGAACGGGACGGGTTGACCCTGCACCGTCACTTGCGCCCCTTCGTGGATCGTCAGAAAGCTCAGCTTACCCTGGATCTCTTCGAGTTCTTTCTGTGCCGTCTCAAACGTCTTTCGGTACTTCTTCTGTGAGGCGGCGGAGCTGTTGATACTCGCGATGGTCTGTTCCAGTTCGCGATAGGCCTCAGGCAACCGACCGAGCTTCACTAATGCGCGCCCGACCATCATGCTCGAGTTGGGGCTGTTCACCGTTTGGTAGGAGAGTCGAAACTGCTCCAGCGCCTCGTCGAAACGTTCGGAGTCCATCGCCGCTACCCCTCGTTCGAAGGACTCAGTAGCAGTTTGCAGTTGAGCCTTGCTTGCTGTCTCAACAGTAGCGCTTTGTGCATGCGCGGCCGAAGACGTCAGCTCGAAAACGAGCACGATTGCGACAAGACCAACTGGACGGCGCGTGTGCGGCATCGTGAACACTCCTGGTTTCTACAGTCCACTTGGGACGTACTGCCTGGGCTTCTTGCCCTTCGGTGTCACCGAAGGGGGCTTCTGCGCTGGCTTGGGTTTGACAGATGACGGTGCCTGACCAGTGCTTGGTGAAGTCTGTGCCTCTGACGTGGCAGTCCGGGGCCCATCCGACGCAGGCATTGCTGGTGCAGAGGTAGCGAGTGGCACGCTAGCCGTAGCTGGCGCGGCGGCAGCCGGTTCGCTCGCGGTTGCAGGCGCTGCTGCAGGCGATTCAGTCGTCGCAACGGGTGCGGCAGGCATAGGTGGCGTTGGAGATGCCGCTGCGAGATCGCTCGCTGGCGAGGTTGGTGCCGGTGCGGCAGAAGAACTGGTCGAAGGCTTGGAATTGGTCAGAATCAGAACGGTAATCGCAACCGCGACTGCTACGACGCCGAGTAATCCAACGATGATCGTGGTCAGACTGAGTTGGATTGACTTCTTCGATGGTGCGGGCCTAGCCGACTCTTGCGCTTGCGATGGTAGGAGTTCGACCAGGGCCTTGGTGCCTGGAAGCTCGGTTGCGGCCTGATCCGGAGTCGTCGATCCATTGGTGGCGGCTTCGCCCAGTTCCGCATTCAGCAGGGAGATGGCGTTAGAGCCTGCGACGGGCGGCTTCATCTCCTTCGCGCGCGCTAGCTCCGCATCTCCGGCACTGTCGCTCGGGAACGCCGCAGAGGTCCCGGTCGGCTCGGATGGACCCTTCTCCAGCGAGACGCGTACCGTTTGACCGAGATTGGGCATGCCCTGATTCGGTTGGATTCGCACGGTGCGACCGAAATCCGCAGGGCCTTTTTGGCTCGAGACGCGCGTCTCTTTGGGCGAATCAGCCTGAACGGGTTCCCCTTCTGGCCGACTAGGTTCCCTATCGGGCTGAATGCCGACCAATGTCCGCTTGGCCCACGCTCTATCGGCTTTGGGCGCGAAGGCGCGAGTTGCTTCGGGACTATTGGGTGAAGCGAGTGCGGCGCTCAGTTCGGTTGGGGCGCTCGTCGGATCAGGGCTCACGCCGATCAGCGTGCGCTTCAGTCCCTTATCGGATTTGAATGGTAGCGACGGGTGCACCGAGAGGTGTGCGTCAAGGGCTCCCTTTTCTTCAGTCGCGCCCGGCTCGGGAGTGTTGTTCGCTTTGGTCTCGGGCTTGATACCGAAATCAGGCTTGGGACCAAAATCAGGCTTGGGACCAAAATCAGGCCTCGAGCCTTGCTTCGGTCTCGCTGGCAGTGCAACCGTCGCTCCACCCACGGGCGATTGTAGCGGAACCGTCGCTCCACCCGCGGACGATTGTAGCGGAACCGTCGCTCCACCCACGGACGATTGTAGCGGAACCGTCGCTCCACCCACGGACGTGGGTTGAATCGCAATGGTTGCACCGCCAACCGGCGATTGTAGCGGAACCGTCGCTCCACCCACGGACGTGGATTGAATCGCAATGGTTGCACCGCCAACCGGCGAGGGCTTCGGATGTTGAGGCTTGGAGGGGGCACGCGAGACCATGGATGGTTGGGTAGGCTCCTTGGCTTGTGCTTGCTTCGCGAGTTCCATAACCCCTTCTAGGTTTTTCGGTTTGGAGCGATCCACTCGTCTTTCGTCACTCAGTTTTGGCCCCGTATCAAGTGTCAATCGGAAGAGAGTCGACTCGCGATGCAGCAATGCATCCGTAAAGTCGATCACCTGGGCGTAGCTTGCGATCTCGAGTTGGCTGGTGAGGGCTTTTCGGAGTTCCCGTCGCGTACCAATCCGACTTGCGGCGTTCAGCTCAAGCGCCGCGTGCACTGTCTCCGCGAGCAAGGCAGGAATGGGAGCTGACCCTTTGGGCAACGAGAGGTTCAGCTTGGCGACACTGGGCCGCGGTCGCTGGCCGCGTGCAATTGCAGTCCCCAGGGATAGCTCACGGCCCGTCAGCATTTCCCAAAGCACCGTCCCAATTGAGAACACGTCGGTGCGTTCATCGGGCAGGCTTGCCGAGTCGAGTAACTCCGGGGCAGGGAACCCAAGGTTGCTCACGTCCTCGCGCACTCGCTCCGTTCGCAACAGAGCCGCGACCATTTGGCCGTCCAG
The DNA here is from genome assembly GCA_050263495.1 of Myxococcales bacterium. Classification (GTDB taxonomy): domain Bacteria; phylum Myxococcota_A; class Polyangia; order Polyangiales; family Polyangiaceae; genus FEN-1139. Next base: position 3,891 of record JBLNFG010000302.1, read on the forward strand.
CGATCGTGTTCGCCCATTCCCGCACACGTAGAGAGACGTTGCGCTTTGGCCCCCGGGATTCCAATTGACACCCGAGGACTCGCAAGCCTGTTGGTTAGCGTCGAGGGCATCCAGTGTGTCGAGGGCGACTCGCAAGGCAATAGGCAAAGGGAACGACGATTGTCGTTCTTGGCAACGGCGTTGGAGTGATCGGAGCAGCGTGCCTTCCGCATGGTCGTGCACCAGCAGCACCCACCCTTGTCCGAACACGAGATCCGCGACGCACAGCGCATATTCGTGCCGAATCTCCATGCTGTCCCAAGCCGCTTCCGTGATCTGCCGGGAGGCATCAGGGTCGAGATCGGTCGGAACTCCCATCAGTCGTCCTAGCCCGTTCAATCCGGTGGAGTCGCCCTCCGCGCGCAGCTCGTAGAGTGGTCCAAATGGGCCCTGCGCGATCTGGCGTAGAAGCTTGTAGCAACCAACGAGGGCGCCAACACTTGGGAGAGGGTTAGGTTCAGTCAATGCGGATCAGGGGCACCGCGCCGTGGAACCAGCGCGCCATGAGCGCTCGTTCAGGTACGATCAAGAGCCGATTGTCCGCACCGGTGCAGCCTTCGTCCAGGAAATTCCGCATCGATCCAACGGCTCGGTTGTTCCAGGGCGGCCGTATTCACGGGTAGTCGTGCCGCCGCGACTTCGATAAGTGCCTCAAGATCCAGCGCCTCGCGCTTGGATAAGGCGCGAACACGCCGCACACTTTAGCGCGCGCTCATTCGGGCCTACTTCACCGGAGAAGGGAGCTCGAGCAGCAACTCGGCCTCCACACTGGGCGCGCAGAAACCCTGAAAATACCGCACCATGCATCGGCTCCGGACAGACTACCGGGGATCTCTCGGGATTGTCATAGAGCAGTAGAGTGCGACCGGAGCGGGCTTTCAGGGCAAATGCTCACACTGTAAGCCGATCGACTTGAGC
>JBLNFG010000303.1:0-5096 GCA_050263495.1 Myxococcales bacterium
GCCTATCCGAGCGGCAAGATGACGATCACCACGGGTGGTGCGGGCACTTGCGTCACGTTGGCGTTTCCGCGGGTGGAAACCCCCAAACGAGCGCCCCAGAAGCCGTTCCTTGCGCGTCCCCCAGCTCCCAATAACGCTAATGGCTGCTAACGCGAATGCCCTGAGTCATCAGTTGGACGTGGGCGATCGCGAAGGGGTGTTTCATCTTGATAAGCCGATGGGGCCGCGTTTGTCGCGAAAGGCGGTCTTCGCGAGGTACCTCGGCGTGGGGGGCGAGACCCGCAAATCAGGCAGAATGTCGCGAGTGAGCACTTCTGTCGAACTCGGGTCTCGTCGTAGGCGTGGTAAATATGAAGGACGTTAAGCTTGGCGGTTGCGCCCCTAGACACTGCGAACGGGACGGAACGCGAGCATCGGGATCAAAGCTGCTAATGCATAAGGAAACCCAATTCGAAACCCTTCTTAATGCGCCGGTCGGGTTCGGCCTGGTTTGCCTGGGGCTGAGTGCCAAATCGACGCACGCTCCGCCGCTCGACGCGAATATGGCTTTTTGCCGCATGGTGGGTTACACGCAGCAGGAGCTGCTGGCGACGGCGTGGGCCGATATCGCGCCTGGTCTGTGCGGTTTGGAATCAGGCGCAAAGGCGCTGAGCACTCGAGAACACGGGTATTCCAAGGCCGATGTACGTCTGAGACACAAACTCGGTCGAGACGTGTGGGCTCGGTTCACCGTCGTGCTCGTGCGCGATGCTGAAGGGCAGCCGGACCACCGAATCGCCATCGTCGAAGAGATTGCGGACCCAAGGCGACCCGAGCAAGACTCGGCGGAACGAGAACGTCAGTTTCAACTGCTTATCGAGAATGTGGCTTCCGCCATCGCGCTGGTCGACGAAGCCGGCCGATTCAGGCTGTATAATGCGCGGTTCCTGCAACTCTTCGATTTGGCTCCTGGTGCCGATATTCACAATGTGAATTCTCAGGATTGGTCGAAATGGGAGGTGTTCGACGCGAAAGGAAGACTCCTTCATGTGGATGATCACCCCGCGCGCAAAGCGGCTCTTGAGCGCAAGTCGGTAGACAATCAGCTTGTCGGCGTTCGGCTTCCCAGAGGAGGAGAGCTGATCTGGATGCTGGTAAGTGCGGCTCCACTGCTAAGGGACGACGGCACAATCGAGAATCTGATCTGCACCTATCACGACATCACCGATCTAAAGCACGCGGAAGAGACACTTCGCAGGCGCGAAGCAACCCTCGCGCAAGCGGGACAGATGGCTCACCTGGGAGCGTGGGAAATCGAGGTTCACCATCCGGAGAACCTGAACTTGGACCCACTTAGTTGGTCCGACGAGGTGTATCGCATCTTCGGTTTCGAACCCGGCGCGGTTGCCGTTTCGAATCAGCTGTTCCTCGAATGTGTGCATCCGGAAGACCGCGAACGGGTGTTGTACGAGTTGAGAATGGCCATGCAAGCGAAGCGCCCCTACAGCGTCGAGCACCGTATCGTGCGCTCCGACGGAAGTGAGCGCATCGTCCAAGAGCACGCCGAGCTCGTATTCGACGATCAGGGCACCTTGGCTCACGTGATCGGTGCGGTTCAAGACGTTACGGACCGAAAGCAGGCGGAACAGGCGTTGATCGAGCTAAATCAGCGCAAGAATGAGTTTCTGGCCGTGTTATCACACGAGCTGCGCAACCCGCTCGCTCCGATTCGTAATAGCGTCTACATCCTCGAGCGTGTCGTATCCAGCGGAGAGCAGGCGAAACGCGCGATTGGCGTGATTGACCGCCAAGCCCAGCACATGACGCGCCTGGTCGAGGACTTGCTCGATATCACGCGCATATCACGCGGCAAGATCAACCTGCAGCGAGAGCGGATTGACTTGGGCGCACTGGTTCGGCGCACGGCGGAAGACCATCGCGAGCTCTTTAGTCGAAACGAGATTGAGCTTCGAGTTGCTGTTTCGCCCGAGCCTCTGTGGCTCTACGGTGATTCCACGCGTCTCGCTCAAGTCATAGGCAATCTGCTCAGCAACTCTGCCAAATTTACGCCGCGAGGGGGGACAGCGACCTTGACGGTCGACCCAACCGCCCACAACGAGGCGCTCATTCGAGTGCACGACAATGGATCCGGACTGTCTCAGGATACGCTCGGTCGCGTCTTTGAACCCTTCGTGCAAGCCGCGCAAACGCTGGAGCGCACGCGAGGCGGGCTCGGGTTAGGCTTGGCACTCGCGAAGGGCCTAGTGGAGATGCACGGCGGTCGCATCTCCGCCCGCAGTGATGGCGAGGGCCGGGGTGCCGAGTTCACGGTTGCTTTGCCTCTGGACCCAGCAACGCTCGAGCAGACGAAGTACCCGCCCGAAGCTGATTGCTGCCCTAGCGCGCGCCGTGTATTGGTCATTGAAGACAATGTGGACGCGGCCGATAGCTTGCGCGAGGCCCTCGAGGTTGGTAATCACGAGGTGCTGGTTGCCCGCACTGGGCCAGAAGGTGTTGAAGCCGCTCGTCGGCTCAAACCAGACGCAATTCTCTGCGACATCGGCTTGCCCGGGCTCGACGGCTACGGGGTTGCTCAAGCCTTGCGAGCCGATCCGGATCCCGCGCTGAGGTCTGTGCTAATGGTGGCGGTGACGGGCTATGCCTTACAGGAGGATATTGCTCGATCCAAGGAGGCAGGTTTCGACCACCACATCGCGAAGCCCCCAAAAATGGACACCATTGAGCGATTGCTTGCGGCGACCACTCGTGGGAGGCACACCGGGCCAGCGGAGGGCCAGAGGACATAATGGATCGCCGTCAAACGCCTCGGCCCCTGCATTTCGAAGGGGTTTGCGCTTTGGTCGTTCGGTCCTGGGTTGCGGCGCGCCATAGAATTGCGCCCAGCCGTTGTCAATCTCGTCTATGCTCGTGCGCCTCTGGTGCAAAATCTGATTCACCCGCGACGGCTGCCCTGTGCGTTGACGACGTGTTTCGCTCTCCTACTTGACTGTGGGGTGCTGGCGCAGTCGCAAGTGGTCGAGCGGGGCCTCAAACCGACCGCTGCGTGTCTAAAATGGGCGGTTCCGCAGAAATCTGGCTGCCCCAGTACGGAAGAGATCACCGCATCGGTAGAAGCCGTGTTGGATCGGCAAGTGTTTGTGGACGACAACTGCGAGCTGCGTGTCGAAGGCTCAATGGCTCGCTCATCGAAGAGTGGGTGGCTTGCCAGGCTAAGCTTTGCCGATCGAAACGGTCGGACCCTAGGGACTCGCCAGTTGGAGGGAATGTCGACGACGTGCGCTTCCCTGCGCGGACCGACTTCCCTGGTGATTGCCCTGATGCTGGAGACGGCTGAATCGACGGTTTCGATTACCGAATCCACTCCAGCCCCGCCAGTAGTAACGGCACCAACGCCGGCGCAAGTGAACGCTGCAGATGGACGCGCGAACGCCGATGTGCGTGCCGCGTACGGGCTGCTGCCAGGAATGAGCGTGGGCGCTTCCCTGGGCGTCGATGCCACGCTTTCCGGGGTGCTTCCTGGGCGGTTCGAAGCTGCGATATGGCTACCCAGATCAACCGGTCCAGGTCCTGGCGGGCGGTTCTGGGCATGGCACACGGGCCTTGCTCTCTGTCCGAATCTGAACACCTCGGATCGCCTACGACTCGCCCTGTGCGGGGGCGCGCATTTGGGACTCGTTCACGCCACGGGCGCGAATCTCTCAGAGGCCGAATCGCTTCGTCGTCCCTATGGTCATGTTGAAACGAGAATGATTCTGGCCATTCCGCTAGCGAGATCGATCGCACTCTCCGCCCATGTCGCCCTGGCTATGCCCTTCTTGCGACCGCGATTCGTCTATTGGGACGACCGCAATTCCGCTCACGAAGTGCACCAGCCGAACAAGGTACTACTCCTGGGTGGTCTGGGGCTGATCTGGATCGGAGCAAAGCCATGAAGCCTAACCAATCACTCCGCTGCAGAATTTGCCTGGGCGCGTTAGTTGCCGGGTTCATCGGAGCATGCTCGGTCGAAGACGGGGTGCTCGGTCGCGTGTACGGCGCACCGGGCGGCGGCACGGGGATCAATGGTGGAGCTGCCGGTGCTGCTGGAGCCGCAGTCTCGCGGCCGGGCTACTGCAGCCCCACGAGCCCTTCCGTGACCATGCCGGGGGTCAACGGCTATTCGACGTGCACCGGTCGCATTGCCGCCGCAACGTTCAACAACGCGCTCTGCACCTGCAATGGGGTTCAACTCCGGCAAGGCCTCACCACCGTGGGGTTTGACTCAGTAGAAGGTGCCTACGTTCCTGGACAGGGCGACGACAGTGGCGCGGCGGTGGGGATTAACGGCGCTTACGCAACAATAGCCGGCTATACCGACGTGGGCGGTTCGCTCTCGATTGCGGGCACAGATGAGGTCAATTTCGTTGGATACTTGGTCACGCGGGGTGATCTGCGCGTAGCCGGCAACGTCGAAGTCGCGGGTTATACTTCCGTGGCGCGCAATGCGTGGCTTGGTGGCTCATTCACGGGCTGGGGGCCGTTTACCGTCACGGGCGAGCTGCACCACGCGCAAGCAGTATCGGCATTCCCGTTGTCCGCGCCGGCAGACAGGCTCGAGCCGGTCACGATCTTCAATCCTTGCCCCTGTGAGCCAGAACAACTACGCCCCATCGAGCAACTGGTCGAAACCTCGCAGCAACAGAACGACAATCTGGCATACGGGATCGATGTACAGTCTCTGACCGCGGTTAGCAGTGACGCGCAGCTCGCACTTCCCTGCGGGAAGTTTTACTTGTCGCAGATCAGCGGAACGGGCAACGTCGTGGTTCGCGTGGGCGGCATGACAGCGCTCTTTATCGATGGTTCGATCAGCCTTAACGGGAGCCTGCAGATCGAGCTCGCACCGGGCGCCGAGATCGACATCTTCGTCAAGGGCTCCCTTGCCGTGGCGGGATCGATCACGCTCGGAACCCAAGAACGCCCTGCTGCGTCGCGCCTGTTCGTTGCGGGCGCCGACGATATCGTCCTGAACAGTCCTTTCGTTGGAAACCTCTACGCCCCGCGCGCGCGTGTGTTAGCCACCGGCAGACTTGACGTGTATGGCTCGATCTTCGCCC
>JBLNFG010000304.1:0-3694 GCA_050263495.1 Myxococcales bacterium
TTCGGCGGCGAGGACTGGCCAAAGCTGTTGTCGCCCCAGCATTCCACAGTGCCATCACGCCGCAGTCCGCATGCGTGCGACGTGCTCACTGCAATCTTCGTGAACGCCCCAGCGGGAGGCAAGCCTTCGACTGTTTCTCCCCAGCAGGCAACTCGGCCATTCGCACGGATGGCACACGCGCGAGTTGCTGCGGTCGCCAGCTCGATGAAAGTGCCGTCTGGAGGTGACGCCTGGCCCTTACGGTTGTCGCCCCAGCAGCGGAGCGAGCCGTCCACACGGATGCCGCAGGCGTACTGCGCTTTGGCCACGATGGTCTTGAAGGTGTCCTCTGGCGCCCCCTCGCAGTCCACCGTGCCGTTGCCCTCGAGAGCACAGTACTGGTAAGCCCCTACCGCCACCGCTGTGAATACACCCGCGGATGGAGACTCGCACACGTAAGAATCGTCTGGCCAACAAGTCACCGTGCCGTCCGTGCGGATCCCACAGGCGTGCCAGTCACCCGCGGCTACGGCTGTGAACGTTCCCTCCGGGGGCTCGCCTTCGTCATCGAACTCGGCGATTGTGCCGTCGCTGCGTAGCCCGCAATACGAGATCCCGCCGCCGGTGATCGCCGTAAAGGTACCCTTCATCTGGTCACTGAACAGGTTGCTTTCATCCCCTCCCCAATGTCTCAGCGTTCCGTCCAGCTGCAGCGCGAAGGTGGTTCCCATTCCAGCTGCAATCGCGCTGAATTCGCCCTCGGGGGGCGGGGACTGGCCCCTAGAGTCGTCGCCCCAGCAGATGATCGAGTGATACGAGTCCACGGCGCAGGTATAGCCCCACCCAGCCGAGATCGCGCTGAACGTGCCCTCGGGGGGCGACGCCTGGCCCTTGGAGTCGTCGCCCCAGCAGGCGACGCTTCCGTCTGCGCGGATGCCGCAGGTGTGGTAGTCGCCCGCCGAGATCGCCACGAACGCTCCTTCAGGAGGCGAGGACTGGCCCTTGGCGTTGGCACCCCAGCAAGCAGCGCTGCCCGCCGGACGGATCCCGCAAGTATGGAGCGAGCCTGCCTCGATCTGCACGAACGTGGCTCGTGGCGGCGAAGATTGGCCGTCGCTGTTCGACCCCCAGCACGCAACGGTGCCATCGGACAAAAGGACGCAGCTGTGGTCAGCTCCGGCAGTAATCGCCTTCGTCGTGAGCTCGCATTTCGTTCCAAAGAACCCCGGACGACAGCTACAGGCCGCACGCTCGACGAGGTCGACGCACGTGCCGCCATTTCTACATAGATCCATCGTGCAGTCGTCGATATTCTTGCACCCGCTCTTACCATCGCCGGCGTAACCGGCTGGACACGGGCCGCACTCGACTCCGTTTGTAGCCTCGATGCAATCAGTCAGGAGATCGCATCCGCCGTTGTCCGTTGCACAGGGGCCGCTATCCGTCTCACAGCGGTCGCCTTCCCAGCCCAGCAGGCAGTAGCAGAGCGGACCAGCGTTGCCCACGACGCAATCGCCATCGTGCTGGCAGGGATTGGGCTTGCACACGCCCAGACCCGTGTCGGAAGGTGCGCCGCCGCTCTGGCCAGGTACGCCGGCGTACCCGGCCTCAGCCGTGCTGCGCCCTCCGGTACCTGAAGAATTGCTACCGCCGGTACCTAGAGAGCCGCTGCCAGTCATGCCGCTCGTCACGCCGCCTGTCGCCCCGCCCGTGCCTGGGCTCGTCGTGCCCACCTGGGCTGCGCCTGCACCTGCCCCGGAAGCATCCTGCGTAGCCTCCGACTCTTCCGCTTGCGTGCCAATCTGGTGCCTAAAGCTGCAACCGACAAGAGCAACTGCAATCGCGGCTGCGAGCGAGCCATTTCGATGAGCGGATCTCGTCATACCAACCGTCCTTCACCTGATAGATGTCTTGAGCCCGGCGCATTTCTCGAAATCATCTTTGTACCCAGCGAGAAAGCTTCGTGCGTTGTGGCACTGATACTCCCTGGGAAATCAATTCTGCAGCCAGATCTGCAGCCTCCGCTGTCCTTCCCGACGCGGCCAACGCTTCCACACGAACCAACTTTGCTTCCTTGTCGAGAGCTCGCAATGGCTCCCGGTGTTGAGCCCGATCGAGAATGGCTAGCGATCGGAGCGCGTTACCAGCCTTCAGAGCAGCTCTCGCCTGGTCCAATACGGACACTTCGCGCTGCAGTATTGACGCTGGATCGGCTTGCGGCAAAGCGCTCGCACCTGGGTCCACGGGCACGCTCACCCAAGACTCTTGCGCCGTACGTATGCTCGGCGCCGTCGAGCGGACGGGCTCCATCGTGCTTGCCTTCGTGCTGCGAACCCCGGTCAAGATCACATTTTGAACCTCGTAAGGTGGTGTCGTACTCGCTTCTGGAGCAATGACCGGCAATGGCGCCAAACTACCAACCGGGCGCCTGTAGACCGTGTCGTTCGTGCGCGATGGAAGAGTGCGCGATGGAAGAGCGACATCTCGGTTTGGCTCTGATGGAGGAAACGCCACGTGTACCGAACCGACTGCTACGGCTCCAACAAGGAGACCAACCCCCACGCCCTTCGTCAAGACCACGAGACCTGCCGAAGCGAACGACGCCTTGGTCGTAACCACCGCACCGGACGCTATGGCTTCGACGGAGGCAGCGTTGGCAAGGCCGGTCGTGATCGAGCTCAAGAAGGCGGCAGAAAAGCCAAGGCGTTGTGCCGCACGATCCAGGGAGCCTCGCGGAACCGGTTCTTTCAAGGTGGTACGCAACAGCCGACCGTCGAGCCTTTTGCCATCGCATATCAAACGCCGAGGTTCGTTCATAGATCCTCCGGAGAGAGCCCCCGACACTTCATGAGTCGATTGAGGTGTCGATGAAACTCGTCTCGAGCCTTGCGCAGCCTAGAGCCAGCCGTTCCGAGCGGGATCTCGAGCGCGTTGGCGATTTCCTGCAGCGTCATCTGCTCGAGCTCGTAGAGAATGAATACGACACGCATCGGTTCGGAGATGAGCGCCAACACCTCGTCCACCAGGTCCTTGGCGCGCTTCTGTTCCATCAGCTGTTCGCTGGTTGCCATCGATTCGTGGCCGTCGAGAACCTCGGGCACGCTCGGTTGCTCGAATCGGTGGTGAGCGAGGCGTCTCGCGTTACTTGCAAGACGGGTAACCGTCGCTAGCAAGAAGCTGAGTTCGGCCCCAATCTGGACGTCATTGATGCGCTGGTGCAGAACGATGAAGGCCTCTTGCGTGACCTCTTCTGCGACGGTCCCGTCCAACCCCATGCGCCGTGCGGTTCGCCATGTCCGCGGGTAGTACTGAATCAATGCCACAGCAACGCGCTCTGACTGCGCAACGCCATGCCCAGGGACGCCGAGCGGCTCAACTCTCGCCGCGCCTCGGGCTTGGTAGGACGTCACATCAGCCAATGTGGTCAATGCGTCTAGTTTGTCACTTAAAACGCGACCCCAACCCTCCCCTCGGCCAAAAGCCCTACGACGCTCGCCTGGTTTGCAAGTGTCGTCGGCGCAAAAAAGAACTCGTCACGGAAGACTGGAACCACAGCTCCCAGGAGGATCCCCGCAGCCATATGCCTGCTGCGCATCGCGATCTGTGATGCGATCCCCGGAGCCACCCAAGCGCCCAGTTTGGTTGCGGGCTGAGGGATCCGCAATCCTTTCCCAATGAGGCCACCTGCTTCTAACAGCGCGCAGCCCTCAACCGT
>JBLNFG010000305.1:0-3242 GCA_050263495.1 Myxococcales bacterium
CGCGCCGCACTGGCTCCTCCGCGGCTGGATGCCGCTCCAGCCACGCCGCGCAACCGAGAGCAAGCTTCGCCGGATACGCCTCGAAAGAATCGGCGTCGCGCCCGTGCAATCGAAGCAGAAGCGGATCTTTGGGGGTCGCTAGATAGCGGCCCACCGAGCATACCTTCGGCTGCCGCAGTCGCCGAACCACCACCCCTGCCTCGTGAATCAAGGCCGACTGCGCCAAGTGGGATCGCCATTGGGCAGATCCTCGCCGACCGTTACGCAGTCGAGACGGTGCTCGGCGAAGGCGGGATGGGGATCGTCTACCAGTGTCGCGACACGTTCGCGGGCGATGACGTAGCGGTCAAGCGCGTCATCATTCCAGACGGCCCGCTCGCGAACGAGTACGTGATGTGGTTCTACAAAGAATCACGGGCGCTCGCGACACTCGATCACCCCAGCATCGTCCGTGCACGTGACTTCGGTCAGTTGCACGATGGTTCTCCGTATTTGGTCATGGACATGGCTAGTGGAGCGTCGCTCCACGAGCTTTCCCATACCAAGATGAGCTTTGCTCTGTGCTGGTCGATCATCAGCCAGATGCTTGGCGCGTTGGCGCACGCGCATGCACGCGGCATTATTCACGGGGATCTGAAACCCTCCAACATCTTGGTCGAAGAGGTGACGGGGGAGCCACCGCTGGTCAAGATCTTGGACTTCGGATTGGCTTGGTTGAAGCAAGATCGGCACGACGAGCGCCTGGATGGCACCAAGCCCGTCGAGTTTGCACCGCATGCCGGTGCAGGCACTCCGGGCTACATGGCGCCGGAGCAGATCCAGCACGAGAGCCACAATGTCTGCGGGGCGACGGATCTATACGCCGTCGGTTGCATCCTTTACCGGATCCTGAGCGGCAAAGCGCCGTTCTCGGGCGACTCCAAGGAGCTCCTGCGACGTCACGCCTTCGACATGCCGGCGTTACCCAAGCTGCAGATCGAAGCGCCCAACGACGTGGTGCATTTCGTGATGCGGCTCTTGGCGAAACACCCGTGGGACCGCTGGGAATTCGCGAGTGAGGCCCGGGCTGAATGGGACCGCTGGCGTCCAAGCGCGAAGGTCGATCCCTCGGTGTGGCGTTTTCCGCCATTGCCGCGCAGAAAATCGACCGCGGCTGCGGCGCCACCCAAGACGCCGCGTCGAGAATCGGTATTTCGGCTTCCCCCTGGAGTTGCAATCGAACGCGCTCCAGGCCTGCTCAGCATCCGCCAGAGTCCGCTGGTTGGGCGACAAGACATCCGGCACACGCTGCGAGAATATTGCGACGAGATCGTCGAGGGTCGCGGACCAACCCATCGCCTCGTGTTCTTGGTCGGGCCCGCGGGTGTCGGCAAGAGCCGCATCGCGGAATGGTTGTGCGAGGTCGTGCACGAGGAAGGAACCTTGGTGCCACTGCGCGCGCGCTATCGACCGCTGCGCGGTCCGCTCGACGGCATGATGGGTGCGGTCACCCAGTATTTCAACTTCGAGCGTGCCGATCGGGACACGATCGAACGGACCCTGCTCGCGCGCTGGAAGATTGGCAAGAACGACAAGACGGGCCGCACTTGGGTAGCGGGCGCCGCGGAGTGGCTGCGACCGCTCGGTCCGATTGCGGATCAACCGATAGGACCTGCTGGGATCCGATTCACGCTCGATACGCCGGAGACACGGCGCATGGTGATCCGCTACACGCTCAAGCGGATTGCCCGGGGTCGACCGCTACTACTCTGGCTGGATGATCTCCATCACGCATCGGACACGTCGCTCGACGGTCACGTGCGACTGTTGGAGGAAGAGCCCGATCAGCGCATCATCATGGTGGCAACGCTGCGGACGGAGGACTACCAGCCCGATTTGCGTCTCGTCGAACGGCTCAAGCCGCTGCAGAACGTGGTCACGACCGACTTCCTCGAAGTCCGTCCGATGGACACCGACACCACGTGCTCACTGCTTCGCGCCGCACTGCCGCTCGAGGATGCGGCGGTCGAAGAAGCCGCCAAACGCAGCCGCGGTAACCCGCTGTTTGCGCTACAGCAACTGCATGCGTGGGCCCTCGCGGGAGAGCTCGAGCACCATCGAGGTCGATACCGCGTTCCACCAAACGTCCTCGCCGTTCAGCCTCGCACCACGGCTGAACTCTGGGATAGCCGAATTGCGGCGCTGCCACCGGAGCATCGGCTCGCCGCATTCGCTGCCGCCTCGCTCGGGGCAGACATTCGACGCACCGTGCTGCACGCGCTGTTGACGGCCCTCGAGCTGCCGGCAGATTCGGCGATGCTCAGCCTGCAAAACGCCGAAATACTCGTTCCGCGCGGGCCCGGCCGCTACTCGTGGCCGCACGCCTTGCTGCTCGAACACCTGACGCAACGGCTGCATCAAACCGAAGATGCGCGACGCATCTTGCGTGCGGCCTCCGAAGCGCTCACGCGGCACCCTCTCGCCGGGGCGCGACGCATCGTGCGCCAACGCGTCGTCAACCTGCTCGGAGCGGGTGACCCCGACGCCGCGGCACTGTTGATGTTCGACTTCCTGCAGAACTCAGGCGGTGCCGCGCGGGAGCCGCTCACGTTGCTCACCGATCTCGATCTGCTGAAGGGCAAGCTCCAAGGTCGCACGTTAGCCCTCAAGCACCGCTGGCAAGCGGAAGCCCTACGGCAACTGTCACGGGGTGAAGAGGCCGTCGTCCACGCGGAGATTGCTCGTTCTACGTTCGAAGACATTGGAGATCGCGAGAACCGAGCACACACGCTGCGTTTGCTTGGTCACATCGCGGCGGAGACGGGTCGTCAACTCGAAGGGCTGTCGCTGGTCGAGCAAGCCCGAGGCCTGTTCGAAGAACAGAACAACGTCCCTGGATTAGCCGATTGCGAAGCCGTAGCCGCCGAAATCCATTTTGCCTTGGGCGACACGGCCACGGCGCGCAGCATGGTGGAGAAGGGGCAAAGTCACTTTGCGTCCTTGGGGCAACCCATGGGGCGCGGACAGTGCCTGCTATTGCTCGGCGCAATCGAGCTTGCGGAGGGGCACCTGGATGTGGCTCGACGGCGTACCGTCGAAGCCCGATCGGAGTTCGAACGCGCCGGGCATCGCCTTGGCACCGCGCAAGCCGACACCACCATCTCACAAATCGAATATCGGCAATGCAACTTCCATAGCGCGGAACGCGGCGCGGCAGAGGCGCTCGAGACGTTCATTGCCTTGAGCACGCCGCGACACCAAGC
>JBLNFG010000306.1:0-5654 GCA_050263495.1 Myxococcales bacterium
TGGCTATTATCCGACGCGAACCTCGCCCCGCAAGTAGCTATCCGGTATCTCGCCCATTGGACCAAGATGCTGAGGCCACACCTGTGCGGGCTCATCTTTACGATGAAGCTCAACGACCAGCGGGCAGTCGATTCCATCCAGAAGTTGCTCCCACGTGTGGCGGAGTTTGGTCTGGGAAGGCCAAGGGCGGTGCAGCTCCCGAGCCATCGCCGCGAGATTGCGATTGTCGCGTTTCGCGGCAGGCGTGGACGATGACGCCGCCCGCCGCGCTGAGATCCTGCAGCACCGAATCTCGGGCTCGGTGCTGAGCTCGAGAGCTGACTCGGGTGGCACAGGCCTGATTGGGGGCGCCGACTTAGGCGGTTCAAGCTCCGGCTGGTTCGGGTCGAGGTGTCCCGGCGTAGCTCCAATAACCTTGCGGCACCTCGCTTGGTCGCGCGTGGCCGACGTAGGCCTGCACACTCGGGCGTTGCCATTCACGTTCGACATAGGCGCGTACGTGTGCCGGGACCGAATGCCCATTGAGCAAGAGCCGCTGCAACATGAACGCAAGCTCGCTGTCCACCAAGCACCATTCATTAAAGATTGGACCCGAGTGCGGCGGCACGAGCGCCTCGGCTACTCGAATCAGTTTGTCAGCGTCCCGTTGACCAGACCGCGTGAGCGGAGCGAGGCGAAATTTATAGAACATTGTAACCGTGGAGCGCTCATCGCGGAGCGCCCCGAGATCCGAGCGTAGCCACGCCATGATCTGGCGACAACGCGCACGTGCCTCGCGATCGTCCGGCAAGAGCCGACGATACTCAGGGGACGGAAAGCATTCCTCGAGGTACTCGGCTATCGCACTGGACTCGGATAGGGCGAAAGCCCCGCGTTCGAGGCAAGGCACTCTCGCGGTCAGGGAGCGGTCGCGATAGCCCGCGACGAGGTGCTCGCCATCGAACAGCTGTACATCGACTGTGTCAAAGGCGAGTCCCTTCTCAGTTAGCGCGACGAAGCTCGAAAAAACGTACGGGCTGATCCAGAGTGTTTCGACATGAAGACGAAGACGATCGTTCATGGGCCGAGTCTAAGTCAGTGCGCTCGATTTCGAAATGGCGAGCAAACAAGATCGTCACAGGCACGCGAACACGGGCGCCGGGCTCAGTTTCGCGCATAGAGCGCCTTTCAATGGCCTGTGATGCCATCGTTGGCTCCGCCAACGGCGCTCTATCCTTAGTTTGTAGGGGCATTCGCCCCTCTTTCCTCGCTTCACTCCTCAATTCACTCGGCAATCCGCATTCGCGGATTGCTAGAGCGGCCACACTCATTACCTGTTCTACTTCATTGACAGCCGCTCTAGCTGCTCAGTGCATGTCTCTCTGGCTGGAGAACGTCACCTGCAAGTGAGGGGGCGAGTGCACATTCCGAATGCCCTTGGACGTGTGCCGAGAGCCTGACGTCGGGGCGGTCCCGGGTGCAAGTTCTGCATCTTGATAATGCCAATGGGTGTACTTCAGGTGGGGCGAACCTCGACAATTCGGAACCTGAGCAGCCGCTTCAGATTCCTTTCGCAGAAGCGTAGGAAGGCTCCACGCAGCAGCAGCGGTGCACGCTTCGTGAGTTCTCGCGCTTCGCTTTGAACTAAGGCTTGCTCCTCTTCGATGCTGGTGAGCTCACAGTACATTCGGTAACCGAGCGGTGCGTTGGCATCTTTGCCGAGGATGGTCTTGAAACTGCCGAGAGTGGTAGGCGGAAGCGTGACCGAGAACGCGGCCTTGGGGTTTATCTTCAGGTTCCGCAACGTCCTCGGCAAGAAACCCTGCAAGACGTGCACCGTGTGCTCGTCAACGACGCGCATGGAACCAATGGGTGCCAGATCGGGAACACCCTCCGCATCGCAGGTAGCGATGGTCACGACTTGGCCTTTGGAGATCTGTATCGAGTTGAATGCGTTTCGTGCCTGCTCAAAGAGAGCTTGGGGATGAGCCATGGTTCAATCCAGCCTTTCGTGCGGAATGCGTGACAGAGCCGTCGCGCGTGCCGGTGCAGGGCACTTCGGGTGGCTCGGGAGGACAAGTTGGTTGATCTGCTTAGAATAGACAATAGCTTCGTAAAGCTATTGTGCAATGAAGTTATTGGAAAATATGTCTATATAAAAAGGCCGCTCGAACCTCCGGGAAAGGCGCGCCCATGACGACTGAGTGCCTCTTGATGCCTCCACCCGTCGGCGCTACGCGCCGCCGACCTCCTCCAACATCGTGCTTGGTCGCCGGTGGCGACCTGCGCGCGATGGGAAGGAGGTGGACAGACACGGCGAGGAACTGTCGCGATGATTCTCAAACCAACTTGGCCCGAAGCCCCCCACCCTTAATCTCTGAAGGCCTGTCTTGCGCCTTGCGGCGCCTCCCCAGCTTGGCTGGTCACTCTGGGTCGCGCTTGGAGCCGCGCTGCGAAAGGGAGGTGAGGGAAAACCTCGCAGAGCGGGTAACACCGCTCCTCCCATTCGCGCGCAGTAGCTTGGCTACGAGCACGGATTTGGGAGGAGCAAGCACTCGCAGGGCGAGTGCGGTGGTGGGCAGCAAATTGGAAAGGAGCAAGGAACTCGCAAGTGAGTGCGGTGGTGGCAGCAAAAGGGAAGTGCGTTCAGGAAATCCGACTCATTCTCTCGCGCGGCCGCATCAGTTGAAGGGAAGCAACAACTCCTCGGCTGCTTACACCCGCACCCGCCCACATCGGGTCATGCGGGCGTTCTCCACAACAGGGCCCCCCAATTCACGTTCGATCAGTATTGCCCCGGTGTGGCGAGGTTTTGTTGTTTTGATCCCGCAAGGCGCAGAAAACCTGTGACGCGTGAGCAGGAAACCTAATCCGCGCCTACGAACAAAGTGCCGAAGATGGCACGTGATCTTCCGTTCGTCATGGCCGTGACGAATGGCTGCTAACTCTGGTTGCGGACGTGCCGTCTGCACCAGGCAATCCCATAGACGACATAACCAAATTATGGGAGAGCTTGAGAGTACTGGTCGAGGGGAATCGACTGGAGACCAGGAGCAGATCATGCTGAGAGACATTGTGCGGGACCTTGCACCACCAACGACCGTACCGCGGCTGGAATCAACCATCGGATCCGTAGAACAAATCCGAAGTGAGCTCGAAGAAGTCCAGCAAACGGTGGAGGAGCAACGTCGCGAGATCGACCTCGCTTGCGCTGAGCTGGTACGCCACCGGGAGGTTTCGTTACAGCTGCTCGAACGGCTCGAGGCAAAGGCCGCTGTAATCACCGCGGCGGGTGAGTTTTGCCACTGCACGCGAGCATTCTCCGAGCTTCTGGAGGGTACTCCGAATCAGCTGCAGGGTAATTCGGTTCTCGACTACGTCATGCGGAATGATCGTAATCAGTTCTTAACGCTGTGCCGTGAGTGCCTCAAAGGCCACCGCGACGTCACTTTCGATGCGCAGCTGACGGTTGGGCAACGCACGCCAAGCAAAGTACGCATCATGATGTCCGAGCTTCCAGGCTGGGCCTTGGCCGATCAAACAATTGGCCCGGAGCTCCTGATCTTGGTATCGCCAGCGACCAGTGACTCCGTCGGGCCAAGCGTGGACGCCGTTCCCAAAGAGGGGGATGAGCATGGGCTTCACACCGAACGTCACGATACGATCCCCGCGCCCCCGAACAGTAGTTCCGGCATACAGGCACCCCGAGCGGCGAGTTCTGACTCCATCGGGTGGTTTGCTGGTGGTGTGGCTCACGACTTCAACAACGTACTTACGGCCGTCACCTGCAACATCTCTCTAGCAATGATGGAGCTGGCCGAAGGTTCTCCGATCGCTGGATTTCTCAAAGACGCGGCGGATGCTGTCAGCCAAGCCTCGGCGTTGACGCGGCACCTGCTCGAATTCTCGCGTCGGCAGCCGACCGCGCCAGAACTATCGCGCATTGATACTCTGGTGGAGGCATCGCGCCGCTCGCTCGATCAGATCGTCGGTGACCGCATCACGTTGAGAACGTTACATCAGGCAGACAGCGGCGTCGTGAGCGTGGATCCACGTCAGTTCGAGATGGTGTTACTCAATTTGGTGCGAAACGCACGAGACGCAATGGTTGCCGGCGGGCTGCTCACCATCGAGACGAGCAACGTCGTTATTGCTCACAAGTACGCCTCGAGTCGCCCGGCATTGGGTCCCGGAAGCTACACGGTCATGCGCGTGGTCGATCAGGGCTGTGGAATGTGTCGCGAAACCCTGGAACACCTCTTCGAACCGTTCTTCACCACCAAACCGCGCGGGCAGGGCACCGGTCTCGGCCTTGCAACGAGCTTCATGGCAGTCCGACAAGCGGGCGGAGCCATCGAGGTGAATTCGAGCTTGGGCAAGGGCACGGCTGTGACGGTGTATTGGCCTCGGGTGTTGGAAGCCGAACGCGCTCCCATGACTGTTCGCGTGCGCATGACTCCAGATGGTGGGCCAGAGACCATTCTCTTGGTCGAAGACGAAAGCAACCTCCGAAGTATTGGGGCGCGCATCCTGAACCGCTTGGGTTACCGCGTGCTGAGCGCGTCGAATGGTATCGAGGCGCTCGAGGTTGCTGCCAGACATGCCGGACGCATTGACCTTCTATTCACCGATGTGGTGATGCCCGGCATGAACGGTCGAGACTTGTCGATGAGACTTAAGAAACTCAGACCAGATCTGAAGGTGCTTTATACCTCGGGCTACACTGAGCGCGTATTCGATGACTCTTCGACAGGTCGAACTAGCAGTATTCCCGTTCCGAGACCTCAGGATTACCTGAGCAAGCCCTACTTGCCGGAGTCTCTTGCCGCACGGGTAAAGGAAATGCTGAATGCCGAGCGGGGGGGCTAAGTCGCTGCAGGCGAACACGATTCGACGACACTGCTCCCGCTCCCCACGACGGTGGCCCTGCTGGTAGGAAAAGCTCCCGAAGCGCAAAAGTGCCAAAATTCCAGGCCTCGCGCGTCTTAGGTCATTGGGCCGTTATAGGCATTGGGGGCGTGCACTAGACGCAGGAGTCCTGTCCACTAGACGTAGGTATCCTATGTACTAGGCGCATGCGTCCTGTGCACTAGACGCACGCGTCTAGGTGAGGCCGTCGACTTCACCTTGGAAGAGTCGTTCGAACGAATCGCGTAGCGTTGTGTTGGCATATGGCTTATCTCGAACTCCCGGTAGATTTTGGCAAACGGTGGCGCAAATGCTCGGCTTTTGGGAGAAACGCTAAATGTTTGATAGCTCAATGGAGCGACTCCTGTCATTTGCTCGGAAATTGCAGAATGCTGCATCGTTCGGGGAGCTCCTGGATGCGGCACAAGCAGAGGCCCGCGATGTCGCTGGCTACGAACACGTATGGTTCTACGTGGGCGACGTCGAAAACCCGAACGAGTTGCGGCTGATCGAGGCGTCGAGTCGCGACCGCCAAATCGTTTGGGACCATGCTCAGGTTCTTAGCGTTGCCGATGATCCACTGATCCAAGAGCTCTTGAATAGCGACGTGCCAATCGTCATTCCCGACGCGAGATTCGACCCGCGAACGGACAAACGGATTGTAGACAAGCTCCAGAACCGCACGCTGATCAATATCCCGTTGCGACTTCTCGATAAACCCTTTGGGGTGTTCGGTCTCGGTACCTACGGGGAGGAAGGGGTGCGCC
>JBLNFG010000307.1:0-3504 GCA_050263495.1 Myxococcales bacterium
CGTTCCGCTGCGGATTCTGCGGAAGTGCCGGTGGGCGGGCTTGCTGCAGGCTTGGAGCGTCCTCTTAGTTGGGGGACAACAGGGTCGGCGGCCGAGGCCCTGGCTTGTTCGCCGCGTTGGGTTACCTAGCTGATTGCGATGGGCAGGGTCTCGGCTACCAGGGTTGGTCGGGAGTGGCGGGTTGACCTTGATTCTGTTGAGGATTTCAAGCTGAGAGGTGCTAATGCGGCCTGATGATCTTCGCGGGAGTGCTCGCGAGGGGTACGCCATGTGGAGGCGACTGGGACTCTCGGAGGAGAGTGCGATGCGTGCGCTGGAACAGGACGGCGCGATCCCACTGTCTGAGGACGAGAAACTGGCGAGGCGATTTCAGAACATCTTTGGCCTAAGCGAAAGCGAAGCCCGGCGTGCCGTCCATGGCCATGGTGGCTCGTCTGTGCGGCCGGTGTCAGAGTCTGCGGGACGGTCATCGGCGCCGCAGCCGGGCGATGCTCTGCGTCTCGTCGGCAAAATCGAGGAACTCGCGGCCAACCTATGCCGCCGCGGTGTCTCGGAGGAGAAGGCGTTGCGGGAGGCGTCGTTTGCGGTGTTCGAGGCAGCGCCTGACGAGTCCACCCAGGACTGGGTGGCGCAGGTCACGGGCCGCCGGTGGCCGGGATTGTGGCGGCGTCCATGCCCGAGCGGTACGGTCCGCGGATAGTGCAACAGATGTCGGCGTCGACGTCACGGTCCCCGGATCTCAGGTGGCCGGGTGACCGATCGAAGGTGGCCCAGGGTGCGCTTCTTCCTACTGGCGCCCGCCACAGCCACCTGCGCCGTTCGGCGCTGCGGAGTCGGTTGGTCTGTACCTGTACTGGTCGGCCCCGCAGGCTAGCTCATGCCTAGCCAACAGTCGTGGGCCGCAGTGAGCTGGTGGTGTTGCGGAGACGATCCTGCGGGCGGTCTCGTCTCACTAGCCATCGGTCGTCAGCGTCCACACCTTGACGTAGCTACGGTCTTTAATCTCAACGGTAAGCTCCTCCCACACCTCGACTATCGCCTGCGCACGGTAGTCATCTTGGGAGGTTCTGCTCTCTGCAGCGAATGTCGTCACCTCGGATTCAGTGAGCTGCCGCACGCTAACCAAAATGGCATTGTCTTCGACCGAGCCACTCCACGACTCTGCTTCATCCGTCGGCACTGAGAGTCGGCAACTAACGCCGCGCGGCGTGAGAAATGCTGCAACGAAAGGCGGCCGATCATCATAAAGTCTAAATACCGGGATGCCGGATGCGGTTTTCGGCAGGTCGCCCCGGGTTAGCCTTTCGAATTGTTCTAAGGTAACAAGTTGTGAAAACCCATCCCACGAGTTCGTAACAATCAGGCCGAGGTCTTCAGTGGAGGTAAGCCAGTCTGGAAGATTCTCGTCAATGCGCACGGCTGCAGCTTCGACTGGAGACGTGGCCTCCAGGATTGTCGATACGACGGTTTCATCCTCCTCACGGATCATCGCCTCTGCGAGGCTGCCCGCTAGCATTTCCGGCTCGGCGATTACGTCGGACTGGACGAACCACCATCTATCTACTGGCCGCATATATCCGATCTTGTGCGCTGTCCCGGAGGTAGCCTTGTCCACCATAATTTTCGCCAGACGCGGCCTGGACCCGACAACGAGCAAATCACGCAGCGTCGTCGTGAATCGTTCAATTCGCGCATCGTCCAGTGGAGTTTTAGCGAGAATGGCCTTCCGCCGCTGAACAACTTCATCCAACACTTTCTTTACTATCCGCTCAACGTTCTCTAGATTTACAGATGCCAATTCATTTTCAAGGTTTGGAAAGTCGCCTCTCCGGATTGCACCCAGTAACTCTTCGAGCCTATGCGCAAGAGTAACGTCATTCTCCGCTGGCGGCGATGGGGGTTCGAGGGAACGGGTGGACGCTAGCTTCAAGGCGGCAAGGTTCACATAGGTTGGCATAGCCAAAAAGCCAAACCAATGCCGACCTAGATTGATGGTGCTCTCCCACCAACTCCAGCCAAGCGTTGACTCGTCTTCTGAATCCTGGGCCCGTCGGGCGAGGGTCCCACATATTGCTCTGCGAAATCGTCGATTGTATTGCTCCAGCCGTTCTATCAACTTCCGCGCCAGATAACCCTTTGTCCTTACGGAATAAGATCCAAGCCAACAATACGAGCAGCCCCAGTTCACGACTCTGTCGAAAGGCAACGCCACGATCGTCTACTGCGTCGAACTCAAAGGTCTGACGCAAATAGGTAATTGCCCGATTTGCCGCCTCGGCGTCGCGCCCATCTACAGCAGCCTTCCCGCACATGACAAACGTGTCTGCGAAAAGACTCATTGCGACTTCTTGAAACTCTGCGCTTCCCGATCGAGGCAGGACAAACTCAGCAATTTCGCTGAGCCTAAGGAGAATGTAGCCTTGATCCTGGCCTCCATTCACCGTCCGAGACGATAGACTTGCTGACCAATCAGCAAGAATCAGGTTGAGGCAGGACCGCACTCCACGTAGTTTGCTCATCTCACAGAAGTCTTGCAGTAAGCGAAAGAGAAAATCGTGGATCTCTTCCTTTGTGGGAATACTGAGAGTGTCCGATGATGCGCCGATCAAATCCAACATGGCACGCACAAGAATATCCCATTCTTGGCCCGCCGAAACATTGGCAATAAGATCGCTACGCTGTTGGACTGTAGCCGCGGATGCTTCATCCTGCATCTGTACCGCGCAGCGCATGGCGGCTTGCATAATTTCCAGACCTTCGCGCGTTCTGCCGGAAGCGCCTGAAGAGATTGCCTCCTGAATATTGTCCCTAAGGACGTTAATCTCGGCTTCAAACCGTAGCAGCTCCGGTGTCCTCATTGCTAATCCCATTCAAGTGCGCTTGAAAGTCTATGTTCCAAATCTGCCCAGACGCCCCGGAACCGGTCAGCATTCGTGACGTAGAAGACATACTTGTCTTTATCGACTGTAGAGCCCAGTTCGGCGAGCATGTGCAGCTCTGGTCGATTCTCGGCCAACACCCGAGATGCGTCCCCAGGAGCTAGCGACGGAAGTGCGGATGCCGTGGCGGCATAGTTTGACCTCGCATCGAGTTCCATAATGACATCGCGGATCTGTGGAAGATTAACATCGGTCAGAACCCGACGGCGACTCGACCGCACGATACGCCGCACATCTGTCGTATTTGACTCCGGGCTCGACCACGAAAGCGTCACTACATCGGCGAGGCGGCGGTTCGCTCTCGTCAATGCCTCATTTGAGTCCGCGCTCTCCCTCAATAAGTCCAGTAACGCATCCTGCCCGACCTTCTCAGTCACGCCAGGCTGGATGAGTACCCGCCACACGCGCCAGTACGCGAACGCAATTAGGAGGAGGCTTCCAACAATTACGCAAAACATCTGGATCACCAGTGTGCTTGGGGTGGAAAACCATGCAGTAACCACTGCCAGTTCCATATCTGCGGCAAGACAGTAGGCCAATATAGGGAGGAAGTAGGTCATCCTAA
>JBLNFG010000308.1:0-5975 GCA_050263495.1 Myxococcales bacterium
CCGCGCGGGGATGCAGTGCCTCCGCGCATGAATCGCATTCGCTGATTTAGCACAGACACCCCTCGCGCGAATACCGAAACCCGCACGACGTGAATCGACGCGACCGAGATCCCGATCACGCGCCGGCACCCGCACTCACAAGCCGTGCAAAGCCGGTCGCGTTGCGCATATCCGTCCTACGTTGGTTCGAGAACTGACAATTCGGCGTGTGGCACGCCACTGCTCCAGGTTTCACAGACGCAGGCGAGGATCGATCGCGTCACGCACCCCTTCCCCAACGAGATTGAATGCAGTCACCGTCAAAAAGACCGCTGCACCGGGAAACACCGCCAACCACCAGGCCTGGACGTTACCTCGCACCTCGTTTAACAACCCACCCCACGATGCCATGTCATCGGAGATGCCGAACCCTAAGAACGAGAGCGCGCCCTCAGTCAGAATCGCCGATGCCAGTGCAAAGCTCGCGCTCACTAGCACGGGATTCACCGCGTTCGGCAGCACGTGCCGGCTGATGATGAGCCAATCGCCTGCACCGCCCGCCCTTGCAGCCTGCACGTAATCTAGCACTTTGATACGAAGGATCTCGCCACGAATCAGGCGGGCCACGTCGGTCCAGCGCACGCAGCCAATCACGATTGTCATCACCCAAACCGTAGCGAATCCCTCGGGTGCTATTACGGCGAGAATCGTAACCAACAGCAAGATCGTAGGAATGGAATGAACGATCTCTACGATTCGCATTAAGACAATGTCCGCGGCATGACCGAAGTATCCAGCGAGCGTTCCCAGAGTGACACCTATCGAGACGAGCACCGCGACGGACATGATGCCGACGAAAAGGCTGATGCGCGCACCGTGAATGACACGCGACAGCACATCGCGTCCACTCGAATCGGTGCCAAGCCAGTGGTGGCTCGAAGGCGAAGAAAGCACGTTGGCAAGGTCGTGCGTATTGGGTCCCCAAGGAACAACTGGAACAATTGCCCAGTCACCGGTTCGCATGGACGCGCGCAGCGAATAATTGTCGTAAATGCGAATCTCGTTCGGCGCGTGGAGATTTGGGAACCAGTACAATCTGCCTGAGAAATGGAGCAAGATTGGCTGATCTGCCGCCACGAAATCGGCAAACAGAGCGGTTACCACCAAGACGAGCACGACATAAAGCGCAACGCGCTGAATGCGCCGTTGAGTGACCTGGCGCCACACCGCGCCAAGCTCCGACTGGGCGTAGCGCGTAATCCAGCTCATGCGCCTGCCCCGAACAGTCGGATGCGCGGGTCGACCACCGCGTAGAGTAGGTCGGAGATGAGCACCCCAATCATCGTCGCCAGCGCAGTAAAAGCGACCACCGTGACGACCAACGGGTAGTCGGGAAGTCGAATTGCCTCTAATGCGACGTATCCCATCCCTCGAATTCCAAAGATCTGCTCGACAATGACAGAGCCTGAAATCAGGTAGGGCAGCGTCAACCCAAGTAAGGTGATGATCGGGATGACGCCATTGCGAAAGGCATGCACGTAGAGGATCCTTCGCTCTGGCAAACCCTTCGCCCACGCAGTACGAATGTAGTCTTGGCGCAGGGTCTCCAACATGCCACTGCGCATATACCGCGAGAGGCTGGCCAGGGATCCGTACGTCAGCGTCACGACAGGCAGCGTGATGTGCCACCACACATCCATGCACTGCGACCAGAACGTTCCCTGCTCGAAACCTTGGAACGAATGCCACCCCTGCAGCGGGAAGCACCCGCCGCCCTCAATCCAGGAGCAACGGATGAATCGACCGCTGCCCAAGAACACCAAGAGCATGGTGCCTGCCCAGTAGCTGGGTAACGAATACAGAAGAAACAGGCATAGGCTTAGCACGGAGTCGACCCTGGACCCGCGACGCGCGGCAGCAAGGATTCCAAGAGGTATTGCCAGCGCGTAAGCCCCAATCAATGAAGCGGTGCTCAGTATCAGGGTGATGGGCAGCGCCTCACCTATGACGTCGGCGATCGCTCGACCATCTTGCCATCGGTTTCCGAGATCGAGCGTGATGAAGCGACGCAACAAGCGCCAGTATTGGATGTACCAGGGCTGGTCTAGTGAATAGAGGCGCCGCAGGTGCTCGAGCGCTTCCTTGGAAATCTGTCGCTCACTCAAACTCGCGTCAGCAGCCTGACTAATGGGATCGGCGTTGGCAGCGCGAAGGATGAAGAAGCAAATGAGCGTCACGCCAAGTAGCGTAGGAATCATCAGACACACGCGTTTGATCAAGTATCGCCACATCGTGCTTACCTTGCGGCCTCGGTTGACTCCGACATCACCCAAAAATCCTCGTAGCGAAAGTCGGCCAGTGATACCCGAGCGCCTCGTATGCGCCGATGCACTAGGGTCAATTCGGGCCTCGTCAGCAGCCAGGTGTAAGGCTGTTCGTCATACAGAATTCTTCCTAGTTCGCGATACAGTGCGTTGCGCCGCTCCTCGTCAAACTCGGTTCGCGCCACCTCAATTAACCTATCGGCACGCTCTGAACTAAACCCAACGTAGTTGGACCCTCCCTGGATAGAGGATGAATGCCAGACCTGCATCGGGTCTTTGCGCGGCGAGCTGCTGCCCCAAAGCAGGGTACACGCGTCAAAATCACGTTCGCGGAGCCGTTTGACGAACGCCGACCACTCGACCTTCTGTAGTCGCATCTCGACGCCAGCGCGTGCCATGCTTTCCTTTGCAAGCGTTGCCATCCGAATTGAGTCCTCTGCCGCCGCTGGGATCATCAAGGTAAAAACGAACCTTTGACCACTCCGAGTGCGAACGCGGTCCTGCGACGAGAGATGCCATCCTGCCTGCTCGAGTAGACTGCTTGCCTGCGCTGGATCGTATGCAGGGGGTTCAAGCGAAGCGTCACACGCCGAACTGTCGACGTAGAAGTGACACGTGGTGGGACGAGCCAGACCATATAGAAGCCCATTGATGATACCATTGCGATCGATCAACATCGTCATGGCACGTCGCACTCGCGCATCTCTAAAGAGTGAACGCGCCTGATTGTAACCGACCCAGAGATAGTTCGAGCCGTAGTACAAAGCTCGATGAAAGTGGGGCGCGAGAAGCTGACGATCCATTCTCACCCATTGCTCGGGGCGAATTCGGGTCACGACGTCGAGTTCCTGACGCGCCGCTAGCTCCAGAATGACCGAGGATTCCTTGATGATCCGAAACACAACCCGGTCAAGGTACGGAGGGCGACGCCAGTACTCGCGGTTTCGCGCCAATGCGATCCTGTGATTAGTCTCCCATGCTTCGAATCGAAATGGCCCCGTGCCGATGGGATGCCGGTTCAGTGGATTCGATGCTGCATCGTTGTATTGGGCGCCACTTAGGTGAGCGATGAGGTGAGCGGGTTGGATTGGAACGTCGGCAAATATCCCATCCATCACCAGAAAGTAGGGACGTTTAAACCGGAACTCGACCGCATAGTCATCCAAAGCACGAAAGCTCTCGAGGTCTTGCGTGTAGGAACGAACGTGCATGGCCTTGGTGTTCGGATCCTGCACTTTCTCGAAGGTAGCAATCACGTCGCGTGCCGTGAACGGCAATCCGTCATGCCACTTGACGGATCGCCTCAGCCAAAACGTGTACGTGAGCCCATCCGAACTGACTTGCCAACGTTCGGCCAACTCGGGCTGCAGGCGATAGCGGGGATGATCATAGGGATCGAGGCTCAGCAACGATTCGTATATTCGGTGCTCAGTAATGCGCGCGGCAACCGCGTCCGAATCTAAAAGCGTATTGAGGCTCGGCGGCTCGCTATGAATGCGCACGACGATCTCCCCTCCTTGCTGGGGAGATTCCGATGCCGGAGTGTCGGGCAGCCTGCCTTCATCCCAGTCATCCCGATGCGCGCGCGCTGATGGCTTCAGGTCAGCTCGCTGCTCGAGCTTGGATTCGCCAGAGGACCAAATGCGGCATCCCCAGCAAATCGTTAGCAGTGCCAGACTCGCGTAGCGCCGGACCATGAGCTGCTGAACGAATAGCAGCCATCAACGCCGGTGGGCAACCTGGGACGCCGCAGCGTTGTACAGATCAACTCGGACTCGGCTCGACAACTCGCTTTGTCCAGTGCCTGCCCCCCACCGCTTTGGCTCCGCCAGAGCTTGCTCCCCCCAAATGCGTGCTCGCCAGGCTGCGCGCGCATGGGGGGAGCGCGCGCAGCTGCACCTCAATTGGGCGGCGCCTCTCCCAATCGTTCGGGAAGTGTCTCTATCGTGCGTGAATCAATTGGGTGGTCCGAATACAGCCAGCGATACGTCGCGTAGCTTTCCACGACACGCTTCACGTAACTGCGCGTCTCTTGGTACTCGATAAGCTCCACCCAAAGATCGGTATCCACCGCCGGGTATGTCCCCAACCAACGTGCTGGGCGCCCAGGCCCGGCGTTGTATCCCGCAGCCACGAGGATCGGTTCACCCTTGAAGCGGTCGAGCAAGGTGGAGAGAACACGCGTGCCAAGTGCGATGTTTACACTAGGCTGCAGCAACGTTCGGGCATTAGCCACCAGCCCAAGCCGACGTGCAGCAGTTCGTGCCGTCGGCAGAATGAGTTGCATCAATCCATACGCGCTAGCCGGGCTGATGGCTCGTGGATCGAACTCCGATTCCTCGCGCATGATTGCGTAAATCAGCGATTCCGGAACCTGGTGTCGACTCGACTCGCGCTTGGCGATCTGAGCATAGGGTCGTGGATAGAACTGCTTCCAAAACTCCGTCCAGGAGCCGGAGGGCCACGCCACCCGGCAATCCATTCGATTCCTCTTGACCAGAAGGAGCGCGGTTCTCGGAGCTCCGGCATTGGCGAACATCCGCGCCATCGTCGTGACCGCGACTTGCCCCAATTGACGCGTGCCGTCCGTGCGCAGCGTCGCTTCCGCTGCTTTCACGTCACCCACGCCCAAGAGCAACAGCATTCGCTCCAGAATCTCCTGCTCTCTGCTCGATTTGGCGTCTAATGCAGGAGATGCTGGCGCTTGGTTGGAAATGGCGGCTGTCAGTGCCGTCGATGCGAGTTCCGGTCGAGTTCGCATCAGTGCCGAATACGCCTGCAACATGTAAAAAGAGAGCGGCCTCCGCACGACCAGATCCCTAAGCTGTTCTAGGCCCCGCTCGCGTTGGCCAGTTGCTATTCGAGCACGCGCCAAAAAGTAGGCGTGGCGGTCGCGCTCCACATCTTTGGCGCGCTCCAGCAACGGTGTCAGACGCTCGCTGCGTTCCATAACGGACAATGCAGTCGACCACTGGTGGGCGGCCATGCTCTTGAGCGCGAGCTGGAACAAGCCCTCGACGACCATGTCGCCGTTGGGATAGTCGTCAGGCATTCTATCGAGCAACTCTACGAATCGCGAGTCCGCGCCCATCGCGCGATAGAGGTTTGCTTGCTTCAATCTCGCGTCATCGGCCAAACGATGACTCGGGAAGCGTGCTTCGAGCTCGGCGTAATTAGCAATTGCTTCGGCTCGCTTGCGCACACCTGCACGCTGCCCAGCTGCCAGGAATAACGCTCTTGCCGTCAGATCACTGTCTTCGCATTGTCGGCTAACCCAATCGAACGCATCCGTCGCGGATTTCGCGTCGGAGAGCCCCGCTGCACTTCGACCCATCGCAAAGGTCACTCTGCAGTACAGCTGGTTTTGCTCTCCAGTGGCTGGGAGTACCGCGAGCAATTCGGTGGCCAGGACCTTCGCCTCAGTGAACTGTCGCGCCTCCACGTACGCCTCGAGCAGAGCGACCCGTTGCTGCGACAGCCCAAGTTGGTTCAAGAACGGGCGAGGGAGCGCAAATAGCTGACTCAGAAGCGTCCTTGCCTGGTCGAGTTCGAGATGATCCGAGGCTGCGTCGGAAAGCACGCTGCGCACGAGTTCAACGATCTCTTCCTGCGCTAGATCCAGCGCGATTTGCCCCGTGTTGGCTTGCGCCAACAGTGCTTGCGCGAGCGTGA
>JBLNFG010000309.1:0-3640 GCA_050263495.1 Myxococcales bacterium
AATTCAAGAATTGGAGGCTACGCGACCGAAACTTCGCACAAAAGCCAATACCACCGCGAGCGTCACCTTCAGCATGTAGTAGGGGGCTTGCAGACTTTGAATGCTGCTCGCGCCGCCCTGACGTTCGCGCATCACCACAGGAAGCTCGGCGATTCGGAGTCCCGCCGCTTTCGCCAGCACCAACGCCTCTGGTTCCGGATAGTCGTGGGGATACGAGTAGGCAAACAGCCGCAGCGCGCGCGGCCCATACAGTCGATAGCCAGAAGTGGGATCGGTTGTGTGCAGACGAACGACGACCCGCAGGACCAGACGAAGCCACTGAATGCCGATGCGGCGTGCCCAGGTAGATTGAAATCCCCGTCGGTCGAGGTACCTACTCCCAATCACGATGTCCGGGCACCCCTCCGCCGTGAACGCGTCGAGCAGCTTTGG
This sequence comes from Myxococcales bacterium, assembly GCA_050263495.1. GTDB lineage: Bacteria > Myxococcota_A > Polyangia > Polyangiales > Polyangiaceae > FEN-1139. Next base: position 433 of record JBLNFG010000309.1, read on the forward strand.
CAATTCGCTCGGTGGATGTTGACCATCACCGTCCATTTGAACGGCACAGTCAAAACCCTCTCGATGGGCTAAGCGGAGCCCCGTCTGAACGGCGCCTCCGATCCCCAGGTTCCGGCACAGCCTCACAACGCGAGCTCCGCCCGCTCGGCTGACGCGGGCAGTGCGATCGCGCGAAGCGTCGTCGATCACAACAACGGCGATTTCCAGCTTTTGGTGCGATTTCGACTGAGCTCGCACTCCGCTTGCCACTGCGCGCAGTTCGTCCAAGAGCGAAGGTAGGCTCTTTTCTTCGTTGTAGGCAGGTACGACGACGAGTACACGCATCGAGGCGCGACCATACCACGCCGCTCAATCGAAGGGGCTCTTGAAGGAATCCGGCTTCTGTGGAGTGGCGGTCTTCTTGGTGGGGAGAGGCTTCTGCGACGGATTGGCGTCGAGGCGTGGTGCGCCGGTGGAGCGAGGGGCTGAACTGGGGCTCGAAGACCGTGGCGCTGGCGATGAGATCGATTGGGTTGGGACCGATGCGGACAAAGCTGGCTCGATTACGTGACTGCCGGCGGCAGGTGGTTCGCTCGTCGGGCTAGCAGCAGCGAGGGAGCCTGGCGTTCCTGGGGCGAGAATGGCCGCGCTAGCGGGAACCAGCGTCGTCGAGGTTGAAGAACTATTCCAAGCTCCGACCGCGACCAACGCGGCGACGGCCGCAAGAGACAGCACGACGAGGCCGGGAACGAACCATCTAGGGCGGCTCTGCCACCACGATGCGTTCACGGCGCTTTTTCCGGTGCGATCGATCAGTGCCGAGGAAGAGCGCGATGCCACTGCGTAGTCGCCAGTCGGCACGGCCGCAGGCCGCTGAGATTCTAGTGTTCGAACGTAGCTGGCGCGGTGATTGCCGTAAGTCGCGTGCAGGGAAACGCCACTCACGTCGTGCATGACTCCCCGAGCGATCAGCCACTTGCTAAGGGCCTGAGCGAGTTCAGCGCTGGATTGCCAGCGCAGTTCGCGGTCGCGTACCAAGCCGCGCGCCACAATCCCCCACAGCTCGGGTTCGTTGATGCCGAGCTCCGGAAACGGAATAGGCGTCGCGGTAAGAATCGAGTACATGACGGCGTTGTAGCCGTTGCCGTCGAACGGAAGTCGATCGGTAATGGCCTCATAGAGCACGACGCACATGGCCCAGAGATCTGCACGCTGGTCGACCTCTTCGCCGCGAGCCTGCTCGGGAGACATGTAGTTCGGACTTCCGAGCGCGGACCCTGCTTGGGTCAACCGCTTCTCCCAGGGGATCTCCATTTTCGCGATGCCGAAATCGAGCAGCTTCGGTTGCTCTTCGGCGGTGGCGGAGTGGGTGAGAAATACGTTCTCGGGCTTAACGTCCCGATGGACTATGTTGGCGGCATGCGCCGTTCCGAGCGCTCGAACGATCGGCAGCAGAGTCCTTACTGCCTCGATCGGAGGAATACGACCGCGGGCGTCAAGCCGCGTCGCGAGATCCTGACCCTCGAGATACTCCATTACGATATAGGGGTCACCGCCTGAAGTCTCACCGCAGTCGAAAACCCTCACTACGCCCGGATCCACCAAACGCGCTGCCGCCTTTGCCTCAAAGATCAGACGCTGATGTTCGTCAGGGGTCGCAGTTTCCCGATGAATGAGCTTGATAGCGACTCGAATATCGAGAGCGTCGCTATGCGCCTCCCACACGACGCCCATACCACCCTGCCCGAGCAGTCGAATGAGGTGATACTTGCCAGCGATCACGTCACCGGCTGCATAATTTGCCGTGGGCGCTTCGGCTCTGGAGGCGTCCAATGCGGACGAGCCCTGGGCTGACTCTTCTATAGTGCTTCCGGATTGCGCGAATCCGACGAGTCGGGTCTCCACGGGCATGGGTCAGCCGTCATTATAGTTGCGCACCTATGCGCCCGCCCGCCTCAATTCCCGAATTTCCGTGTTTCCAATGGACGCGGCCGAATAAGCACGAGTTGCGGCGTTACGGACAGATGCAGTCCGAATAGCACGCGTCGGCACAGTTCACTGGGCGCATCAGGCCGGTGCAGGGTGACCAGCTGCAGCTGTTCTGCCCACATTGGATGTCGCTGGACTTACAAGCCGCCGAGCCGCTGCACGTGGCCGAACAGGGCCCGTCAGGGCTGCATTCCACCTGAAGATCTTGGCAGGATTGTCTGCCCGAGCACTCCACAGTACAGGCGTAGGTGCTCGGACACTGCACAACGAGCTGCCTGCAACTCCCAACGCCGCTGCAGACGACTCTACACGCCAAACCTGGCGGGCAGACGAAGATGTTCGCGCCACAGGAGTTGTCCGCCATGCAGTAGTGTTGGCATACCCCCGCCGAACTGCAGGTATCGCAAAGTGCAGAACACGGGTTCGAGAGAGACGGTTCCGTGCGCGCGGGACACACTCGCGCGCCTCCGCTAGTGGAACCAGGGTTAGCACCGCCAACTGCCCCTCCGCCTGCAACGGTGCGATCCCCACCTCCGCCTGCAACGGTGCGATCCCCACCTCCCCCTCCGCCTTGGGGTAAGTCCGAACTCGTCTGTCCAGACTCCGCTCCCGTGGCCACACCCGTCGAAGCAGTGGTGCCTCCCGAACCGATTTGGTTCGACCTAACGCAGATGCAGTAGTCAGGGCTCGTCTGCTTCTGCCACCCCGGCAAGCACGGGCACGGTCTGCCGTCGAGGTCATCGCGGCGCAAGTCACTATTGCAGCTCGAAACAAGCGCGGCGAGAGCCATCGCGGTTCCACGCGCGAGGATGTTCATCCGCTGGGTTCTCGTCATTCAGAATTGCCCTCGAACCTCAACACAGGGTCCCATGCTCGCACAGCCAGTCAGCGTGGCCGAGGGCTTTTTGTGGGACCGAACTAGGTCGATGGTTAGAAGCGAAGCTCCGGTAAGCATGGCGGCCGAGCCAATGCCGGTGAAGACACGCGCCACAGTTTTCACAGTCTCCATCTTGTCAAAGCGAGCCTGGTAGTCCGCTTGGGAAGCCGACTGCGCGCGGTCCTCGAGCCTACGTCGCTCAAATTCGAGCGCGGCACCGCCGCCCAAGAACGCAGCACCGACTCCCAGGCCAATCCAAGTCAACGCACTGACTCTCGGCGTCGAGGGTTGCGGAGTAGGAGCGGAGATGGGTCGCGGAGGCTCTGGCTTCAATGGCGACACGGCGGGTGCGGGTGGATTCGC
>JBLNFG010000310.1:0-11726 GCA_050263495.1 Myxococcales bacterium
GGGCGAGCTCGATGATGAGCATGTCTCCGCCCCGAATCAGCGGTGCGGGTGCGCGTACCATAGGCACCTCATCGGCGGGACCGGCGGCCTCCTCTTCGTTCGCCTTCAGGACGCCCCGCACCGCGTTCACCAGATCATCGACGTGACGCTCGGGCGCGGAGGCCCGACCCACAACAATTACAGGTGCAACCTGATAGGCCCCATCGCCGGCTATCACTTCTGGCACGCCGAGCGCTCCTGGACTGTGCAACGCAAGCAGCAGCACACAGCAGCTCAGCAGCTGCTGTTCGCTGGCGACGTGGCGATCCAGAACGCCGTGACCAATGCGTTCCGCATCACAGGCGTCACTCCACCGCGAGGGCCGCAAGCGGGAGGCTGGCCCGTGACCATTACCGGCGAAAACATCCCCCAGAATGTCGACGTGCTGTTCGGCGGCGTGAACGCCGCCAACGTGGTTCGCTTGAACGCCACCACGGTCACCGCGACCGTTCCCGCCGGGGCAGCGCTCGGCGCCGTGCACGTGCGGGTCCAGGAGCAGGTGACCCTGATTTACTCCGAGATCCAGAACGGGTTCACCTACGAGGCATTCGCGCTCACCTCGCTTTGCCGATGCATTGGATCGGACACCGGAGGCGAGAGTGTGGTCATCGTGGGAACGGGATTTGAGCACGGCGCGACGGTGACGATCCCCGGCGCGGCGCCCGTCGCGACGCAGGTCATCGCCCCGAACTGCATCGTGATCGTCAGCATGCCCCCGCACGGGCAGGGCAACGTGAACGTGAACGTGACCCATCCGTCCGGCGCAACACAGTTTTACGCGTACGATTACGTTTAGCCACCAGTCACGATTCCCGTGCACGTCTGACGCGCAAATCGGCCGACTGTCAGTTCATGGTAGTCTCTGAGCAAGATTTGCCACACGTTCATGCCGTGAGTGCGCGCAAGGGCACGTCGTATGGTGCAGAAACGGTCGGGCGCGACCGTCGCGATTTCTGTGTGGAAGAAAGGGCGCCGTGTCACGGGGACACCAGCCGGATCTTCACCTCCAATTCCTCCTCCTTGACTCCCCCACCTCACTGTCGAAGCGCGTCCTCCGGAACGCCGTATCTCGCCGCAAAGCGTTTGAGCGCGTCTTCGGCGGTATTCTTCGCTTCGAGGGCTCTACTGCGTCCATCTTGAGCCTCTCTCTTCGCTATCTCGGCCGCGAGCCTTTGTTCGTTGGCCACCGCGGCGTGGGATTTGGCTTCGTTGGCGTTCGCTTGTGCGAGAACCAGTAAGCGCTGTAGCTCGATCTCGTTCTGACTCAGCTGTTGCCCTTGCTGCTGAATCTTCACTTCCGCGGTCTTTCTGCGCTGTTCCTCTTCGATCTTCGCGGTGAGTGCCGCTTCGGCGGCTCGGCGCTGTTGATCGGCGAGTCGCGCGTTGGCGTCGGCTCTGCGCTCGTTCTCTTTGGCGATTTGTTCGCTTCGCACTGCTTTGGCGCGCGCCGAATTGATCGAGAAGGCTGCACCACTGGCACCCGCGGCGAGCAGGAGGCTGGCGGCGAACGCGCTCACGACCAGACTCTGCTTCATGCGTTTGCTGCGAGTCGCCTGTCGTCCGATTTCGACCACGAAGGCCTCGGCAACAGCGGGCAACTTCCCCTGGTATCGCCGCTGGAAGCGCTTGAGTTCATCGACCATCTCACCGCTCCACAGTAGGCCGGCAGCGCGATGATTCGCGTCCCAATGTCGCGCCGCGTTGAGGAGCTGGTCGAGGAATCGACTGTCTTCGTGGCTGGCGTCGAGCCATCGCCGTAGCGTAGGCCAGGTGATGATCAGCGACTCGTGCACGATCTCGACGGCAGCACTGTTGGTGTGCTTTTGGACCACTAGCAATCGCGAGGCCACGAGCTTGTCGATCAGCGGCGTCAACTCGGCGTCGTTGCCAATCAACTCCCCTAGTTCTTGCAGATTGCGGACCGCGCGTGTTCGTTCGGGCGTGATCAAGTGACAGAACAGCTGCCGGCACACCGCCTGCTGCTCTTCGGAGAACAGCGACACCACTCGATCGGCATGGCTCACCAAAGCTCCAGATACGCCTCCAATCCCACGGTAGCTCTGCTCGGTGAGCAGACGTTTCACCGGATCACGAGCGTCCCATAGCTGCGACGCCGCGAACTGCAGCAGAGGCAGACCATTGGGCGAGGCCTCGAGAAAGAGCACCATCTCGTTCACCATCGACTCGGTCTCGAACCTGTATCCTGCAGCTTCCGCTGGCTGCACCAGGGCTTCGCGGAGACCTTCGGCGCTCGGCGGGCCAAGGAAGAACAGCCCGCCATCGCGCTGGAGCTCGTTCAGGAAGTTGGCATCCTCCGCGACACGGCCGAGAAAGTCTGCTCGAATCGTTACCACCACCCGCACCGGCGAAGCCGCGTCGTTTGCCGCGCCGGTCAGACAAGAAGTCAGGGCTTTGCGCTCGAGAATGTGCGGCGAAAGGGTATACAGCTCTTCGAACTGATCGACGAGCAGCAGCATCCGCCTTCTCTCGCGATTGCAGTACTCATGCACCAATCGACTGAACACCTCGGGCTCAGTGATCAATCGCGAGCGTATAACGCCTTCGATTCCGGGGTGCTCGGATTCGCCCGTGGTCGGATCGAGCAGCCGCACGCACAGCTCCGCAAGAGTCTGCATGGGATGGCGACCAGGTCGGATGGTGAATACCGACCAGCCCTCGAAGCTCTTGAGCGCTGGAATCACCCCCGCCCGAATGAACGAGGACTTCCCCACCCCCGACGGCCCTACCACCGCGAGAAGCGCCGTGTCCCGTAATCTCGCCAAGAGATCTGCCCGCTCAGCATTGCGACCAAAGAATCGACCCGCGTCCTCTTCTTGGAAGGTGCGCAGCCCTGCGTAAGGTCCGGAGGCTGTCTTGGAGACGTCCGGCTGATAGCGGCCAGGCAAGAACGGTTCTAACGCGCGCAGGAGATCTCGCGCATTGGCGTATCGATGATCGGGATGCTTGGCCAGGCACTTGTCGACAACGCCGACTAATTCACGCGGCAAGTTGCGAGCGACCTTACCGAGTGAAGGGATCGGATCTTCGAGCTGCATCACCCACGCAGCCAAGGGCTCACGGTTCATGAGCGGATGGACGCCGGAGAGAAACTCATACAGCATCAATCCGACGGACCAGATATCCGTGCGGTGATCGATTTCTGGGAGGGCGCCCCATTGCTCCGGGGACATGTAACCGATTGTGCCCGCAACGCCAGTTTTGTGCGCCTGCTGGTCGAGTGACGTTTGGTTCAAGTTCACGGGGCCGCTCTGCCCAACGGGTGACTTCTCGAGCAGCTTGGCGATCCCGAAGTCGAGTACCTTGATGGTCCCTGCGGTTCCCAGAAGCACATTTTCGGGTTTCAAATCCCGGTGCACAATCCCTGCGTCATGGGCGCGGGCCAGTGCGCGAACTACCGCCACGATGATCTCGACGACATGCGTCATCGGCTGCGGTGCACCGCGGAGAACGGACAGCGCTTCGCCCTCGACGTATTCGAGGACCATGAATGGCGAACCTTCGTACTCGCCGACCTCATGGATGACGACAATGTTCTCGTGAACACAGCGTGCAGTGACCTGCGCCTCCTTGATGAATCGACGCGTTAGGTCAGGATTGCGCACCTGCAGAAACTTGATCGCAACCTCACGCCCAAGCTTGTTGTCCTTGGCCAGGAACACGGCTCCCATTCCGCCCCGCCCAAGCTCACGGATGATTTCGTACTGGCCGATGCGCGTCCCTTCCCCGATGCTCACGAGCGGGCTCGCCGCCATCTCCTCCTGCTGCGGTCCATAAATGCCTGGCGGTCCCGACGGGGGAAGTAGGGTCGCCGACTGCTCAGCAGAAGGAGATAGGAACCGCATTCCGGAACCTGTCTCGGACACGAACATTGTCTTGGGCGAGTTGTTTTTGACGCTAGTTTTCATAGAGACGACCAGCTGGGGCAGCGCGCGCTGTGTGCTGCGAGCGGCAGACACGACTCGGCCGTGCGGATCACTACGTTCTCCCGTCCCCTCTCTAACAGGAGACTCAGTGAAGGGTCGAGTGCCAACATTCTCGGCGGGTTCTCGCAAAGACGCAACATGAATGTCACGCCTCAAGGCAACGCCGGACCCAGAGGTCTGGGAACCGAGGTTGACGTACTGGCCACGAACGTCTGTTAACGAGGGAGTGCACCTAACGGGCCGCGGCGTCTTCCAAACGGGCCATTCGCGGCAAACGTGATGCGGCCACGCTCGCCTGCGGTCGTACGGGAGAGTTTCAGTACGCTCACATTAAGCTACACCTCGGGCTGCAGGTAAGGTTACCGTCGCATTGCTCGCCAGCAGCCGCATTGACGTAGCCATCGCCGCATTTCGAAGCTTTGCACATGAGCGCTGCGCCCGCGGCAGTTCCGTTGCACGTCGTCGTGTCGAATCCGTTCACGGTATCACACTCCTCGCCGGCGGCCGCGTTGACGTATCCGTCGCCACACTTCGGAGCTTTGCACGCCAAAGAGGGCGGTGCCGCACTGCCGTTGCACGTCGCTGTATCGGCTCCGTTCCCGTGATCACACTGCTCACCGGCAGCCACGTTAACGCGCCCGTCACCGCACCTGACCAACGTGCAATCTTGGTTGCAGGTTACAGACTCCTTGAGTGGGCAGCTAGAACCGCTCGTAGCTGCGCCGCCGGCGATGCCAGCCATGGTTGGGGAATATCCCGAACAGAAGTCGCACTCCTCGGTAGCTCGATCGACGATGCCATTGCCACACAGCCCGTTGGACCTGCAGTCGAAGGAGCATCTGCCTGGTTGCCCATTGGTCGCTCCATCATCGCAGACTTCGCCAATCGTCGTGTCAACAATGCCGTTGCCGCAGGTTTCGTTGGACCTGCAGTGAGCGCTACAACCATCGCCATCAATGTCGTTCCCGTCGTCACAGACTTCGCCCTTGGCGACGTCAACGATTCCATTCCCACATGTCTCGACTGACTTGCAGTCGCTGCCACATCCGTCGCCGCCGATCAAGTTTCCATCGTCGCAAACCTCGCCGTTGGCGACGTCAACGATTCCATTCCCGCACGTCTCGCGTGACTTGCAGTCGCTGCTACAGCCGTCGCCGCTTACCTGGTTGCCGTCGTCGCAGGCTTCGAGCGGATCGAGTATTCCGTTGCCGCAGACGGTGAATGTCCGGCAGTCGGCACTGCAGCCGTCTCCATTGATTTGATTCCCGTCGTCGCAGATCTCACCCTTTATCTTGTCGACGATTCCGTTCCCGCACGTCTCATTCGACCTGCAGTCGCTGCTACAGCCGTCGCCGTCAACATTGTTCTTGTCGTCACAGATCTCACCATGATCGACGATACCGTTACCGCACTTCTCATAGGACTTGCAGTCGGCGCTGCAACCGTCGCCATTGGTTTGATTCCCGTCGTCGCAAATCTCACCCTTCATCTTGTCGACGAGGCCGTTCCCGCACGTCTCGTTCGACTTGCAGTCCGCGCTGCAACCGTCGCCGTCCGTCTTGTTTCCGTCATCGCAGACTTCCCCTGGATCAATTATGCCGTTGCCGCACATTGGGAAAGACTTGCAGTCGGCGCTACAACCGTCCCCGCTGATCGTATTCCCATCGTCGCAGAGCTCCCCCTTGTCGAGCTTCCCATTGCCGCACACCTGAGACTGCTCTTGATCGAACACGACGTCATTCGTGCACGCGACGAGCAGACAAAAAAGAAGACCTGATTGGGCGGATTTTCGTAGTGTCATGACTCTGATTGGCGCGGCGGTGCAGAACTGATCGGTTCATTCGACAAAATGCTCGGCTTATTCGTCACTCGTGGCCTGGCCCGCAAGGCGACGCATTTCTGGAAGTCGAGCACTATCTGGGTGGCGCTCAAGGAACTTTCGCGCTTCGGCTTGGGCCTCGCTCTTCTGGCCTTGTGCGGACAGGATCTGGACGATGCGCAGATCGACTTCGTGCAATAGGGCACTCGTCGGCCATTTGCGTCGGTGCACCCGCAGTCGATTGAGGGCTGCCTGTGGATCCTGGTGCGAGAACGCAAGCGCAGCCTGATAATCGGCGACCTCTAGATCCAGTTGCGAAGCGTTGCTGGCCGCCCGGGGTTTTTCGCGTACGAGCGGCGATGCACTCGCCGCACTAGGCGCTGGAGACATGTGATCGTGAGGGGTGGACGGAGCTAGCCCTTGCGACCTCGGATTGTCCGACGTCGAGACTGTGTTTGAGGTGGACGGAACTTGCCCTTGCGGCCTCGGATGGTCCGGCGTCGTGCCTGGTTTTGTCGCGGGCAGACCTACGGACACTACCCATTGGGACTCGGATCCCGATTCGTTCAACACGGGCGGCTTCTCGGCGTCGCGAACGGGTGGTTGGCTCGAATCAAGCGGTGGTGTCCATGGTTGCTGACCGCGCGTGAATTTTCGCTTCGAACGTGCGTGATTGAGCGGTTCGGCGCCTTGGCTCTCCCTGTTGTCTTCGTGCCTGCCTACGAGTACTTGTTTGGCGATCCCGACGAACCCATAGGCAAGCGACCCCGCCATGACCAACACGATCGGGACGACGGCGATTCGAAGTGCCCACAATTGGCGACCCTGCGGGCGATTCGCGATCCGTCTGAAGACTCGCGTTTCTGCGCCGGGACGAGGCATGATGCCGCGCAGCTGATCGCAGGCCCGTTCGGCATCTGGTGAAAACTCAATCATGGCCATGGCCCCATTCTTGTTGTTCCCAGAGCCGCATGAATTCCTCCCGCGCCAGAGCGCGCCGAGAGCGCAACGTGTTGTGAGGAACCTTGAGCAGCTCCGCTGCTTCGCGAGGCGTCATTCCCTCGAGCTCGAGTAGCACGAGCGTCTCGCGCAACTTGTTGCTCATCCGTGCCAGGACCTTGCCAATCCGGTTCAGAGATTCGTCCGCAGACGCAATCCTCTCCGGGCTCAATTCATCTTCATCATACCCAAGCCAGGTGTACTCGAGGACCCAGCGTGCGGCGTCGCGAACTCGGCGCCAACGAAAATGCTCGCGCACGATGCGGATCGTCACGCCGCGCAGCCAAGGTCCAGGCGGCTCGAAGGTTGCCACCTCGTCGCGTCGCCGATGCGCCACCATGAACACGCGCTGCGCCAGATCTTCGGCGTCGTGGTGGGAGATCCCGAAGCGCAGGATCAAACGAATGGTCTCCAAGAAATGAGACTGATAGAAGTGTCGAAACCAGACTTCCGTTGCCGGCCGTGCGGGTGGTGCACAGCCCGGCTCCTGCAGAACCTGCGCTGCGTGTTCGGCGAAGGAAGTCACATTAGCTTCTGGCGTCAGTCGCCGGGAGTGATCACTGGCTTGAGCATTTCTTCACTTTTGCTGGCGCGGCACTAGTCAATCCTTGCCGCGGTAGGCGACGCCAAAGGCGGCCCCGCAGACGACCTGGGGACCACGATCAAATGTATCCGTGGAGGCGTTGGCGCTCGAGTATCTGTCGCGAGCAATGAGAAAGTGGCAGCCAACGTCTAGACCGATATACCAACGTTGCGCCAGTAGCATCTCCCCTTCGACGCCTGCTCCAGCGGTGGGTGAGCGAGTGGTTCTAGCTGAGTTGGGCTGGAAATCCAATGCCTCGAGCCGCGCAAAGGTGCCGCCGAACGCCAACCAAGGGCGATACCGAAACCTGAACAGGCGAAGTGGTACGCCCACTCTTAACATTCCCTGACTAGCCCATCGTCGTACTCGCGGAGCTGTGTCTCTTGAGTCCGCAGGCAACCCGGTGGACAAGGCAAGCTCGAGTGACAACGGCACCTTGCTGAGGTCGATCCCGCCCACCAACAATGCCCCGGCAGTGGCGACTCCACTCGGCAGCTCGATTAAGGGACCGAAGCCCATGAAGCCGGTTGGGTGCAGTGACGAACCACTTGGCCCGATTGCGAGCGCTCTGGGGCTCTTCGGAGGCGAGGCATGTCCTGATGGCGCTGTTGGGGCAGTCGCCGCTTGCTCAGTCGCTGGATGCTCTTTGGATTTTCCTTTTGCTACGGCGCGTTGTGGCTTTCTCTTGTTGGTTTGTGCCGGCGCAGAGGACACTGGTTCGGTAAGGGGGGTTGGCTGATCCGCGGGAGACGTCGTTGATCGACGTACGGCAGAAGACGCTCGCTCGTCGGGGTTGCTCGAGGTTGCCGGGGACGCTCGTTCGTTGGGGTTGCTCGATCTTGCAGCGGCCTCGGTCCAATCTCTGGGAGTGCCTTGGGGCGTCAGTGCGTCGACCGCTCCGCTAGCGCCTCCAAGTGCATCAGCACCCTTTGAACGATCCCCGTCGCTGGGACGGCCCGCGCCGCTGGCGCTGCCCGCGCCGCTAGCGCCTCCTGGTGCATCGGCACCCTTTGAACGATCCCCGTCGCTGGGACGGGCCGCGTCGTTCCTGCGATCGGTGTCTCCCAGCTCGGAAAAGAGCGCTTCCACGACCACTGCCATAGCCGTGGCCAACACGACACAATCAGGACTCTGGAAGCTTCGCCGGAGCACCACCCCGCCGGAAGCTCGTCGCAAGATCAGTTGAGCACCGGTCGGCTCCCGGTACGAAGTAATGGCGTAACTCGTCGGTTGAGCATTGCCGCCAGTTGAAAGGCCCCTGCTCCGCAATGCAGTGACCAGTTCTTGCTCACTGGGACAGCCGCCCTCCGAAGATACCGAGACGACAGGCACCGACCCCGCGCGAGCCCCGCTACTGGCTAGCACGACAACGCCGAACAGCAGCGTGGGATGGCAGTGTTTCGGTAGGAATATTCGGGTCACAGTTCACGAACGCGGGCACCGACGAACATGAGGTACCCTCAGACGCTCTTCTATAGGAATCACGAAGCACTCACAATTGGGAAGGATTAGCCAACGGTCATCGTCGCCGAGGGAACCGTTGGTGATGCCGGCGCACCGGACTAGGTCGGTAGTGCCGAGGGGTGAGCCACAACGCAGATTATTCGCGGCGCTTGTCGAAATCCCAACGTCCGTCCCTGGCTCTCAGGGTGTGCGGCAGGTGTGGGCGGCGTGCTGTCCGTATTCAGGCCGGCGGCTCTCGTGATAGCGTACTCTGCGATGTTGTTCCGCGACTGGTGGCGCATCGAAACTCCCTGCGGTCACGTTGAGCTCGAACTCGACGACGCCGGAGTCGCGCTAAGCGACGAACGCGAGCTCGACGAGACGAACAACGTTCTCGACACGTTGACCTACGGCATCGAGAACCGGGATCCGAAAATTACCCGCGCCATCGTCGAAGTCTACGCACAGGCGCACGCTGAACAGTTTCCGCCGGGTTTGGCACTGAGTAGCCTGGAGGTCCGCGACATCGATCCGCTGCGTCCCGCCATGATTCGATACTTGGAGCAGCAGGTCGCAGTCGGTAGAATCCGGCTTTACGAGGACGATGTCGTCCTAGCGAAGATCGACGTGCTTGAGCCGCTGAAGTACGTGCCGCAGCCGGTCGTGCCGGAGAAGACGACGTTTATTGGGGTGCGTCTCAGGAACCAGGCGAATGAGCCCATCAAGCACACGTGGCTGCGCCTTCACCTGCCGGATGGAAGTGAGAGAACGGAGCAAACCAATTCGGACGGTGAGGTGTACATTACTGGGATTGCGGTGGAAGGGATGACGAAGGTAGAATTCCTAGACTTTGACGAAGATGCGATCGTGTAAAGCGGCTCCTCATCCTCTGCTGGTCACGGCAATGCACGCCACGCCGCTCGAAGCTAGAGGGAGGGGAATCTGCTCAATTTGCTCAGCCATGCTGCACGTCATAGTGCGTACACGTGCGCAGCGATGGCGTGATCATAGGCACGACGCGACTCCTGGAAAGTGTCGTCCTGGTGGAGGCTCCGCTGGACGAGAAGCGTTCCCCGCATTCCCGCCCCGTAGCCAACGTCGTTACGCCAGGGGTTGTTCGAGTTCGCGAGGGTTGCGTAAGGATACATCAGCCGTCGCCGCGTAAGTGAATCGTCGCGGCTTGCGGCGTTATCGCCAATCGTATGCCACTGTTTGACTGCTCCGGCGCCAGTCATTGCTGACAAATGAAAGATGTGACCGAGTTCGTGTGCGAGGGTACTTGGATTCATCGGCATCGCACTCGAATCAACAACGATTCCGCTCCCGACGTGGCCGAGAGGAGTATTCGGCCATCGAGCGTTCATTGCTATCGCCCAGGCGACGGGTGGCCCGAGGGCACGGAATCCCAACGCAAACGGCGGTGGCGTCGCGGACGCTGTGGCCTGAGTCCAATCCACGAGAAAGATGTTGATACGCGCGGCGCTGCGATTAGGAGAGTCGGCCATAGCGCGCATCACTTGCATGAACGGCTGAGCGGGTCCTCCCGGGAACAGTGCATTGGTCCATGCCGTATTGACGACCTCGCTCTTTACGATCTGGATCCCATGCGGCAAGTAGATATGGTTCACGCCTTCAACCATCTCGTCAATTCGCTGGGCGTGGTGAACCGCTTGACCCATGCCTGCCGGCAAGGCCTGGCCAAGGAAGTTTGCGCCCCAGCCCGCACCGTTCAGTTCCACGAGATGAAAGCGGCAATTCACATTTCGCAGCGCGCGAACTTCCACATACAACCGACCCACGATGGGACCATCTGGCCAAAAGTAGCGTACGTCGATCGACGTACGCCCTACTGCCATCGGCCGGAACGCGATAGTGGTTTGTCGTGTGTCGGGCAGGCGCCCGCTGTGCGGACTAAGTATCCGTATCGTCCGGACACCATCCGCTGGGACGGCATAGAGCCGCGCAGTAGCCGAGATCTCGCAACGAATGAAGGCGACATTAATCCGAGGCTGTCCAACCGAGCAACTGACGATCGGACCATGCTCTGCGGGGTTTGCGTCATCCATGTAGCCATAGCGATCCACGGGTGGACACGCGCGGTGGGGGTGAGTGTGGGGCGCCCTGAGCGCGGCGCGACCAAAATCTACCGTGTAGATTTGGGCATCGGCCCAAACTGGTAAGTCGAAATCAACCACGTCACTTCTCCTGCATTCGAGCGACGTACTTTTCCGCTTCCTCAAGTTGAGTCTCGTCCAGCCGACGAAGAGGATCCATGGAAAACGACAGCCGAATGCCGAGCTGGAGCATTGTTGACGTCGCGATATCGGCAACTCTGGCGTAGAGAATGGGTGGGTTCTCCGGAATCGAAAGCGCCATCACATCGGTGCGATCCTTCAGTGCCGGTCCAAATTCTCTTACCAAAGAAGGATCGGCGATGTACAGACAATCTCGCAGAGCGTCGACCCGCGTCCAGGCACTGCCCTCACGAAGATCTCTTGCCAACTGTGCTCGTGCCGGCGCATCTCCGAGGCGCGCGAGCGCGAGATCGATGTCGTGCACTTCCTGACCACTGTGCGACTCGCTGCGCCATTGTTTGAGCACAGGAATCTCAGCGGGCGTTCCTGATTGCCCGAGTGCGCGGGCGATTGGACCGCGCTCGGCAGGCTCCGTGTGCGCATTGCCTGCCCGTATGAGATCGGGAACAAGGGATCGATAGTGGCAACGCGACACCTGAGCGGCTGCAAAGTCGTGCGTCTCTTGCTCCGAATCCGAGAGACGCCGAAGGAACAGACGACAGTGCTGCTCGCAAAGGACCAGACACGCCAGCTCCACGACCAGCTGCCGAATCTTTGGGTTTGAGCTTTGCTCGAACTCGAGCAGGACGGGCGTGCCTAGCTCC
>JBLNFG010000311.1:0-3328 GCA_050263495.1 Myxococcales bacterium
CGTTCATGATTTTGAACGCCAGGGCAGCAAATGGCTCGTTGTCATCCGCCTTGCGCGAGGTTTCCTTGCCAGTCTTCGGGTCTTTGCCGACAACGGGCGGAATATCTAGCGGAGACGGCAGGTAATTGACCACCGCATCCAGCAGGAGCTGGATCCCCTTGTTCTTGAAGGCAGAGCCGCACAGAACGGGAACGAACTTGAAGCGGACGACGGCTGCGCGAATCGCGGAATGAAGTTCGTCTTGGGTGACATCGGAGAGTCGTCCCTCGATGAACTTCTCCATGATTCGCTCGTCCATGTCGGAACAAGCTTCAACCAACTTCTCGCGCATTTCGCGGCACTTGGCCTCGAGCTCCGACGGAATTGGTTGCCAGCTGTACTTGGCACCAAGCGACTCGGAATCGAAGATGGCGGCTTCCATCCGGACCAAATCGACCACACCCCTGTGTTGATCTTCTTGCCCGACAGGCCACTGCAGAGCAACGGGCGTGATGCCAAGTCGATCGCGGATTGAATCCAGGTTCATCTGGAAGTCCGCACCGATCTTGTCCATCTTGTTCACGAACGCGAGGCGCGGCACATTGTAGCGATCGGCTTGCCGCCACACGGTTTCGCTCTGTGGCTCGACGCCGTTGCCGCCATCGAATACAGCCACAGCTCCGTCGAGGACCCGTAAGCTGCGCTCGACTTCGATCGTAAAGTCGACGTGACCGGGCGTGTCGATGATGTTGATACGGTGGGTCTTTTGCCCGAACGGACCGGCCTCGGGAGTCCAAAAGCAGTTGGTCGCAGCGCTGGTGATGGTGATGCCGCGCTCCTGCTCCTGTTCCATCCAATCCATCGTGGCGGCACCCTCGTGGACTTCACCAATCTTGTAGTTGATGCCCGTATAGAAGAGGATCCGTTCCGAGACGGTCGTCTTTCCCGCGTCAATATGGGCCATAATCCCAATGTTGCGCGTGCGTTCTATCGTAATTTCCCGGGCCATCGTCGTTCAGTTCAGGGTGAGTTGGGAGAGTGGCGGTACCTAGACGTACGAAACCCCCTCCGACCTGTCGCTTCCCTCGTTTTGGGAAACCTCTCGTTGTCGGAAGGGGTTCGGGGTCGAGTCACGGGGTATGGTTGCCTTAAGGCAACGCGGGTGCTCGAACCCGATCCTATGTCGTACGCGTCATTGCTCGCTAAAGCTCCTCGATAAAGTGCGAGTTACTCCAAGCCAGAATTACCAACGGTAGTGGGCGAAGGCGCGGTTGGCGTCTGCCATCTTGTGGGTGTCGTCCTTCTTCTTGACGGCATTGCCACGGTTCTGCGACGCATCAACCAACTCGGCGGCGAGGCGCTCCATCATGGTCTTTTCACCGCGCGCACGCGAGTACCCGACGAGCCAGCGCATGCCGAGGGCAACGCGACGTTCCGGACGAACCTCGACTGGCACCTGGTAGTTGGCACCACCGACTCGACGGCTCTTAACCTCGAGCTTCGGCTTGACGTTGTCGAGGGCCTTACGGAACACCTCGATGGGGTCGTCCTTGAAGCGGTTCTGAATCACGTCGAACGCGCCGTAGAGAATGCCTTCGGCAACGGACTTCTTTCCGTCGACCATTAGGCAATTGGTGAACTTGGCGACCAGCTTGTCCTTGTACTTCGGATCGGGCGTGATCTTGCGCTTTGGAACTTCGCGTCGGCGGGGCATCGTGCGTCTCCTAATTAACCTTGGAACTACTTCTTCGGGCGCTTGACGCCGTACTTGGATCGCTTGCGGTTGCGGTTCGCCTTGTTGGTGCTCGAAGGCCCAGAAGCCCCCGACGCGTCCAAGGTTCCGCGCACGACGTGGTAGCGCACGCCGGGGAGATCCTTGACACGACCACCGCGGATCAGAACAACGCTGTGCTCCTGAAGGTTATGTCCTTCACCAGGAATGTAGCTCGTTACCTCCATCCCGTTGGTGAGGCGAACGCGGCAAACCTTGCGGAGCGCTGAATTCGGCTTCTTTGGCGTCGTCGTATACACGCGCGTGCACACGCCACGCTTCTGCGGGCAGGCTCGCAACGCTGGGGATGCCGTCTTAGCAATGACTGCTTCGCGGCCGCTTCGAACTAACTGCTGGATCGTAGGCATGGGAAGGACAGTGGTCTCCCCTCGGTTCAAGGGGAGCCGGAGCCTAGCTTGGTCGAGCCCCCTGTCAAGGGCGCGTGGCCGATTTCCATGTCGCATGTTTTCCGCCCGATCTGGTTGGGCGTTCAGTGACAGGAGCCTATTTTGAGGTCCGTTCGCGTTTTTGCTGAATCAACGAGCAGTAATTCTGCGGTTTTCGTGTGCTCGAGGCCACGTCGACTCGTTGGCCTGCAGTCGAGCAGGCGAGCTCGGAGCCCGAGATCCTGGTCTCGCCCGTCGCTCGACGCCTCGACGAACGCCGCCCTAGGTGTCCTCACGAGCGCCGCGGAGAGCATCGGGGCACCACCTTTTTTGCGATTCGCGACGTCACTCTTCGTCGCGGTCACTCTTCGTCGCGGTCACTCTTCGTCGCGACGTCACTCTTCGCCGCGACGTCACTCTTCGCCGCGACGTCACTCATTCGACATACGTTCGTGTTGGGGTCGTATCGCGACGTGGCTCTTCGGCGAGGGTCGACACGCTATCCAGAAGTGAGTAACCAGCGAATCAGCTCGTGCGTTGGAGGCGGTGGTTGGAGGGCTCCAGCAACGCCTTCGAGCGACGGCTCCAGCTCCAAGCGCGTGGCAGTGCCCGCGCTCTTCAACGTCACCACGACGCGCTTAGCGTCGGTCCGACACGAGGACTGCGTGCCCGGGCTAGAAATGCCTTCGCCCCAGAGATCAGTCGCGCCGCATGATCGGCCACGGTGAGAAGGAGACGCTGTAAGAATCGCGGGCGCAGCGCCAGAGCCAGAGTTTCGCCCCCTCAGCCGCCACAAAGACCAGATAAAGGACAACCAGCCCATCCACGCTCCAATCTCCAGAGCGCAATCGATTTCCCTCTGCATGCGACGAAGTGACGACCAGATACGATGGGCCCACACAGGGAATGTACTCAGAGCGGTCAATGTCAGTAGGCCGTGAGCCCACCAGCTCAGTGGCACGATCATCCATTCGGCGACCGCGCAAATGCCAACGTCCAGTAATGCCAAGACACTCTGTTGGACTGAAGTGTTTGGCTCAGAATTGGCCTCTCGCCCGACATCGCAATGGCCGTCATCGTGTACCGAGCTCACGGGTCGCGTCTACCATCGCGGTGCTAAGGCGGTGCCAGGCTGTCCTTGCCTCGCGGTTTCTTTGCGCTCCGCCTAACCCCAATTCGCTCCGCGAATTGC
>JBLNFG010000312.1:0-2916 GCA_050263495.1 Myxococcales bacterium
GAGAAGCTGCGAGCGCGCAACTGCCCGGGTAGCAGCACCAAAAACTGGCCAGACTTTGGCGAGCGGTACCAGCAACGAGCGAGGCAGTCGGGGTGGGTGGACAACCAAGCGCTTGGACGGAACTTGACCCATTCGCGACGACCTCTGCCCCTTAAGGTCAATATTATCGTCCGGTATTGGCGAGAGTACCTAGATGGATCACGGCGGCAAGAGCTGGCACGAGGCCCATCCTAGGCCAATCGTTATCAGCACACCAATCGCGATCCAGATTGGGCCCCGCAGCCCCAAGCTTTGTCCGGCGTCCACGTGAAGCGGGGCGAGGCGCGGAGGCCGATGCGTCCGAGAAGCCGCATCGCTGGGGTGCTGGCGACTGGCGCGAGACGTATGGAACATCGTCGGGGCTTCATCGTCCGGGACCATTTCTTCGCTGCTGATCGAGTTCGCGCGAGCCGACTCATGTCGGGGACGTTCAACGAGCGACTCGGGCGTGATAGGGCGCCCCAGGGCGCTGAACCGCACCATCGGCTTCGATCTAGTTTTGGGGGCCGCCCTGGAGCTGGGCTCTGCTGTCTCCACGTCGGTTTCCGAACCGGGACCGAACACCACGGAGCTCGTTGCCGTCGGCGTCTGTTCGACCTCGCCGCGCACCAACTGGTACACCATCGCTTCGGGCAAGAACTGATTCGACCGCATCAGTGTCTCGACTACCTTGCGCTTCTCGGGATCAAGCCTCTGACTGACGAACGCGGCAAGTTCAGACATTCCGACGGGAGACTGAGAGGTCATCAGCCAGCGCTCGAGATCCATACGCATGTCCTCGGCGGTGTTGTAGCGATCCGCTGGCGACTTCTGCAGGCAGCGCGCGATCACGTTCTCGAGTTCCACGGGATATGCCTCGATCAGGCTGCTTGGACGCTTGTACTCGCCAGCAAGGATTTTGGACATGGCACGAGGGCCGCTACCAAAAGGTCTTAGCCCCACCGTCGCCACGTACAGAACACACCCGAGCGCGAAGAGGTCCACCCTGCGATCGATGTTCTTGCCTCCGATTTGTTCAGGCGCAATATAGGCAAATTTCCCCTTAATCTCGCCGGTCCGGGTGCGCGAGTGAAGCTGGAATCGGGCCTTTGCGATTCCGAAATCGCTCACCTTCACCTGCCCTTGAAGACTCAGGAGAATATTCGGCGGCGATACGTCGCGATGAACGACTCCAAGTAAAGCGCCATCGGGACCAACGGCTTCATGTGCCGCATGCAAGCCCGCGCAGGCATCGGCGACGATACGAGCCGCCAAAGGCATGGGAATCGGATCGAGCCCCTGATTGCGATGCAAGATTCCGGCAAGCGAATCTCCGGCGACCCATTCGATCGCCATGAACAAAACCCCATCTTGCCGACCCAGCTCGTACGTTTCGCAAACGTTCGGGTGGCGAATGGATGCAGCCACCGTCGCTTCGTCCACGAACATGCGCGCGTATTCCTCATCGGCAGCGTAGTCTTGTCGAATGAGTTTCAGCGCCACGGTCCTCGCAAAGCCAGATCCCTCCGGCTTAGCGGCCCAGACTTGAGCCATGCCACCACTTGCGAGCGGGGCGAGCAATCGATATCGCCCCACGTGACTTCCGGGCGTGAAGAGCGACAGACCACCGTGGGCTAGTTCGTGGCGCTGCCGAGAAGACGGAGCCACTTTTCCACTCGAGAGCACTCCAGCTTCGCCAACTTCCTCAATCCCGGTGCGCCCATCGGCAGCGTAAGCCTCCCTGTCGCGATGCCCTGGTCGAGGAGGTTCTGGGCGATCTGCACTCATGATGCTCCTCGATGTTAGCCTGAAGTTAGGCGTTTCGCCTAGTGGTGGCCGCCGAAACTCTCCGTGGACTCGTCGAGCGTCCCAGCTTGCACTGCCGCAATAAATCGAGCGAGACCGTCGAAGTAAGTGGCGGTGCACCGAGACGTCGTTGCCGAAACGACTCCGCAGCACACCGGAAGCGAGCCAAACCGTTTGCGCGACGAACCGGCCAAAAAGTCCACGCAGGAATGCCGAGTGCACGGAACGGTTTGATTCTCGGCCGAAATTACTGAAACCGAAGCGTGCGAACGCGACCAAGAATATTTTGGTGCCCACCACCGCACTCGCGCTGCGAGTGCTTGCTCCTCCCAAATCCGTGCTCGCCAGAGGCTCCGCGCGGATGGGAGGAGCGGTGTCCGTCGAAGCGAGAAGCCTTCACCATGGGCAGCCTTAAGGGATTGCGAGTGTGGGTGAATGGACGTAGCGTGCGCGCCCTGAGGTTTCGAACCATGACAAAAACAGCAAACCTGTTTGGACTCGCTGCAGCCGTTGGCATCATCTCCCTAACTGCTTGCGCGTCTGATGACGACGTCGTGAACCCGGGGCCACGTAACGTCGCAGGCAGCGCCGGAGTCCCAAGCAATGCAGGAAGCACGAGCAGCACAAGCAGCACGAACAGCGCGGGAAGCCCGACGAATGCAGGCGGTTCGGGAGCCACCGCGAGCGGCGGAACGGCAGCCAACGCAACCGCCGGGTACGCGGGGGTAACCGCTGGCAATAGCGCGGTTCACAGCGCCGGAGTTGCGGGCAGGTAGTAGGACAGACAGTAGCATTCAGCGGGCCTCAATCGGGGCCCCTTTTTTATCGGGTTCTACCCACCAGCGGCTTTGTTCACGACCGACGTGATGGTGGACGAGAGCCAAGTGCGAGCGGGGGGAACGGCCCAAGGTGAGAGCCAAACCGATGGCGCGTATCACAATCGCGACTTGTGCCGAAATCGCGTACGCCCAACGACCCTCGACCTCGATGCGACGCACTACCCGAGTACTAGGATTTGACGTACTCTTTGAAGAAATTTGTCAGCACCCTTTTCTTCTGCGCCAGTCACCAACACGGTCTCGGTGGAGCTGA
>JBLNFG010000313.1:0-6651 GCA_050263495.1 Myxococcales bacterium
CCTCCGGGTTGATGAACCACCACATGTGACGGTACTTGGCGTCAATTGTAGGATCTGTTGGCTCGAGTCCGCCTTCTGCTACGCCTGTGATGGGCGCACCTCCCGCCTTCGCGACTGCCAACTGATTAGGATGGAACGCCGAGACATCGTTGTCGCCGCGCAGAATGGACGGAATCACGAGCGCGGGTTGAGTTTCGCCGGTCCACTGGATCCTGAGCCCTTCTTCTTCAAGGAACCCCATGCGATCTGCAACGGTGTAGGGAGTCACACTGCAATCCTTTCGCGTTGGTGTCTTGATGGCAAAAAGACCTGCTTTGCTCTTTGGTGACTGTGCACGCTGATACGCTTTGAACCCCTTGACCCCACCGAAGACCACTGCAGCAACGACGACTATGCCTATGAAGGATTGCTTTGCGACAGACATGATAGACTCTCCTAATTGAGTGCTCTCAAGCGAACTGGGTCGTGATTGATGCTGCTCTTGGTTAGTGCAGCGTAGCCACGTCCGTTGGGCGCCTTGCCTTCGAGTGCCGTCTCTGGGAGACGTGCGCTTTTGGGGTCTTTATGCTCGCCGCGTGCCAAGCGCCGCGTCAGAGCAGAGGGGGTTCCGCAGATTGGTGCGCCCCGACGACGGATTGGTACGCTTCGACGACCCCAACTGGTTGAAATTACAGACAACAAGTCCGTGATGACAGACATCCTGCTCGGCACCCGTCGCCGCGTACCACGTTCCGTTGTCGGAATATCGATAGCTACCCCCGCGAATGGCCACGGATTTGAGCTGCGACGAGATGTCGCGGGCCGTGACGGGTGAGGGCGCTGCCATCGGTACCACGACGAACCAACGAGGCTGGGGAGCTCGCCACCTAATTGAACTTCCGTAGTACGTAGGTGTAGATATCCTCTAGCAACTTGAGCCCGCCGCGGTACCCGACGTAGGAGCTGGATAGGACCAGACGCTCTTTGATTGGTACGGAAACAGCCAGAAAGTTCCCGTTGAGTTCTTCGGCAAGCTTCTTCTCGAAGATGCTTCCGACAATCAAAGGGGGTCCAAAATAGTCAGCCTTGCGGATCTCTTCGTGGATCTTGTAGCCATCCGTCGAGAACTGTACCTCGGCTTGGATTCCATACTCATAGTGCTTGAAGAGATCTGCCACAGCGGTTTGGTGTTGGGCAGGCGTCGCGTCAGTGACAAATTGCGTGTTTGGAACCAGACCGAAATCGTTGACCAGAAACCGGGACACGGCCAAGGCATCTGCGGCATTGCTTACCGTCGAGAAGCGACGCGACATCGTGCGGTTCTCGAGGAACACGTCCGACGTGCGCTCGATGTGATAATAGTACTCGGCTTCATGCTGCAAGACGACAGCATCAAGTTTGCCGGCGTTGACACCGAGCCGTTGCCCGACGCAGCGCAAGAAACGTGACGTTTCCTGCGCACCAATCGGGTAGGTGGGCAGATGCAGGTACGGCGTCCCGAAGCGCTCCTCGAGCAGCTTGACCGTCGAAAGGCCCAGCCAGGGCGAAACGAGCAGATTGATCTCTGCATTCGGCACGCGGTCAATGTTGGCGATGCCTCGGTGCTCCCCGAAGATCGTATTGGGCACGAGACCGAGCTCAATCAGCAGGCTCTCGAGTTCTCGGATGTTGCCGATCCAGAATGGATCGTACGACGGCACGGGACCCCAGATGTTGACTAGGCCTTTTTGTATCTCACCGCGTGGCTTCGATACAAGATACTGCTCGACGATCGCATTGACGACCCACTCATGCCCCTCGAGGTTGGTCCCTTTGAACCCTGGCGTGGAGACGAAGACCACGGGCTTGTCCGCGTCCTTGAACTTGCGGACGACGCTTGCCGTATCATCGCCGACAAGTTCGGCGGTGCAACCAGTCAGAACGATGTAGATGTCGCCGTCCACGACGCGCAGTGCATTCGCAAGGGTCGACTCGAGTTTTGACTCGCCGCCAAACACAGTTTCCGTCTCGGAGATGTTCGAGCAGGGGTAGACGTGAGGTGAGATGTATCCGGAATCGCCATTGCTGCCAGCAATCCCGATGGCCAATTTCGAAGCGCATCCCGGGCCAGCATGCAGGACGGGAATGCCTCGGTGGATGCCTTGAACCGTCTGCATGGCCCCCAAGGCGCAGACATAACGCGGTTGATCGAGAATTCTAAGCGTCAAAGGCGTCACCTGTAACGGTGGTGAAATGGTTTGGACGTTGATTCAGCCACCATTCCGTATAGGGAAGCTTGACTCGTTTCTTCAGGTTGTCAGTCAGGCTGCGGTTGGTGACGACATCGAGAATGGATTGAGCGAAATTGTATAGGCCACGGTAACCGAAGACTGCGTATTCGTCGTAGAGACAGAGCGCAGGAATGCCGAGTTTCATCGCCCATACCGTGGAGCCAACATGGCGTGAGAAGAAGATGTCGGGCCTCGTCGTGACCAGCAGGTTGACGAGTTCGTGGTTTTGTAGATCGCTGACTGATAGACCAAAATCGTTCGGCGAATGCTGAAGCAAGTGTTCGAAGGCGGCCGGAGCCTGACCATCATCGTACTGCTTGTCGAAGTGCCACGCTGCAGCGTGCACTATTTCGAGGCCCAGCTCCTGCAACGCGCGTGTGGTATTGAAGTTGAATCCAGGCCCCATGCCGATTACCGCTCGCAGTCCTCGGAGCTGTTGCTTGACTCGCTCGATTTGGGGAAGGTACTTGGCCTTCTCCTCATTGAGCAGGGTCTCCACCTCGGCGTTCTTGCCAAGAACGTTGCCAAGGCCACGTAACCAATCCTCGAACCCTGCAATTCCGTGCGGCTGTAGCGAGCGGATGTAGGGGACGCCGTACGTTTGTTGAAGCCCATTGCCGAGATAGGTCCCGAGGGTTCCACAAGTGCTCAGCGTGGCAACGGATTCGGAGAGGCGCGAAAGTTGTTCAGTGGACGTGTTCGAAATCACGAAAATGGGCTCGACGCCCAGGCGCGCGAACATTGCCGTAATCTCTCGCCTGGCGCTGCCAAAGAAGTTGATGACATTGACGATATTGCTCTTCTTGGTCGGCGGCTTGACGATAGAAGCCAGAATGGCGTGAAACGCCGCATCGAACCCAGACGCCCAGATCCGCGTGCGAAAGCCTTCGCAATGCACCGGCGCTACGGGGATCCCGAGCTCTTCGGTGAGCTCTCGCGATACACTGTCGAGGTCTTCGCCGATCACGCCACTGACGCAAGAGGCGCCAATGAAGATGGCATTCGATCGATAACGACGGTGCGTCTCGCGGACGACTGCGCGCAGATTTTCAGTGGCACCGAAGACCGTATCTGACTCGTTCATGTCGGTGCATACGTAGCAGGAGCGCGAAGTATCCAGCTTCAAGACGGACGCGAGCTGGTCCTTGGCATTGCCCACTTGCATCGCAGTGACTGCACATCCCGACGGAGAATGCTGAACGATGGCGGCATCCGTGATGAAGCTTAGGACTCCCAGTGCACAGGCTGCATTGCAAAGGCTCGCCTGACTGAAGCAACGTTCTTTCCCAGCCAGACTGCCACAACCCGAGCGCTTGCCCAGATCCTGCAGCGTTCCCGCGTAGCCGGTGATGGAGCCAAGCCGGCCCTCCCGCACTTGGCTGTCTTTCTTTCCTAGATTGATCATACTTCTAGTCCTTCGCAGCCGCTGCGCCGCGGTTTGCGCAGGAACACTGCGGCCATTTCGGATGAAATGCGCGTGGCTCGGGAACTCATTCGAACGCCTTCGCGAATGCTTGCTCGAGATCAGCGATCAGGTCTTTGGGAGCCTCGAGGCCAATCGAGAGCCGAATCGTGTCTGGGGTGATCCCGGCAAACGCTTGTTCCTGATCGGTGAGCTCGCCGTGCGTTGTCTTGGGTGTATTGATAATCAGCGAGCGAGCATCGCCCACATTGGCTTGGAAGCTGAAGAGTCGAACCGAATCGATGAACTTGTTGTACTGCTCCGGGGTGCCGCGGAATCCGAAAGAGAACACGGTTCCGGTGCCTCGCGGGAAGTACTTCTCGGCCAACTCACGGTACTTGCTGCCCTTGGCAGCCGGGTGGTGCACCCAAGCGACCTTTTCGTGCGCCTCCAAGTACTCGATGAGGGTCTTGGTCGTCGTTACCTGTTTGGAGATGCGTTCTGAAAGCGTCTCGAGACCTTGCAGGAGCAAATAGGCATCGAATGGTCCGAGGGCAGCGCCCAAATAGGCGAGATGCGTGAGGCGGACACGAAGTGTGAACGCAAACGTCGGCGCCAGGTCAAAGAAGCTGCGGAGCACGTCCGTCTTTCGATCACGCAGCAGATGATGCTTCTCGGTAAACTGTGGGAACTTGCCGTTGTCCCAAGAGAATCTCCCGTTCTCGACGATGACGCCGCCAAGCGCCGCGCCGTGACCGCCGATCCCCTTGGTGGCCGAATAGACAACGATATCTGCGCCATGTTCAAAGGGGCGCAGCTGGTAGGGCGTCGCAAACGTGTTGTCTACCACCAACGGTATGCCAGCGTCGTGGGCGATTTTGGCGAGGGCCTCGAGATCGACCAGCGTCGCATTCGGATTGCTGATCGTCTCGACGAAGATCGCCTTCGTGTCATCGCGGAGCTTGGCCGCAAATGCCTTTGGATTGTCGGAATCTTCGACGAAGTCGAAACTCACCCCATACTTCGGCAGTAGCTTATCGAACGCGTCGAAGGTTCCGCCATACAGCTGTGGTGTCGTGATGATCCTTCCACCACCCTCGGCTAGGTTGAGCAATGTGTATGACACCGCCGCCATGCCAGAGGCAACGGCAAGTGCACCAGTACCACCCTCGAGCGCCGTCAACCGCTGTTCGAGCACGTGAACGGTTGGATTCGTAATCCGAGTGTACAGCCACCCCAGTTCCGAGAAAGAAAGCAGCCTTTCGACGCGTGCCGTATCCCCAAGTTCGTATGAGACGGTCTGGTAGATCGGAACTTGGACCGAGAAGTTGTGTTCTTTGGGATCGTATCCAGCGTGAACCTTGAGCGTATCGAAGGCGAGGTCTTGTTGTTGGGTCACGGAGCCTCTTGTTCGTCAGTACTGCGCGGCTCGGTCGAACAGTATAGCCCGAGTCGGCAGAGAGCCCTCTGCAAGAACGAAGCCGAACCTCTAGAGTCTAACAATCGTTCAACAATTCCAGAATTCCTGGGAATCCGTGATAACGGACACGGCGCCCGATCCGAGTGCCCCTGCGGCATTGTCCAGGGTGGGGAACGGAATCCACCGCGGGCCGTGATAATTCACGGGCTTGCTGGGACCGAGCGACCAAGCGCATAGCGTAACGACCTCGAAGTTCAACGCCGGCCTGCGAATTTGCGTCCATCAAAAGCAAGCCTCATCCGGCCGCTTTCTTCGCGGAAAGCTACACTGCACACCACTTCCTATCGCTCGCGCGAATGGGCCTCTGGCAGTCGTGCGTCACCGCCGTTCTACAACGGACCGACCCACTTGCTGGTGAGTTCTTCGACGAGCGCTAGGCCGCCACGGTACCCGGCGTAGCTGCGGTCAAGAATGAGTCGGTCGTAGGACGGAAACGCTATCGTGTGATGCATCGCACCGTACTCTTCCCCGGCGATGATCTTCTCGAGCGAGCTCGCCAGTAAGAAGAGGAAGTTGCGGTTCTTCAACTTCTGCCGGATCCGGTGCGCGTCCGCCTCGAATAGGACCTCCGGCTTATTGACGACTTCGAGCCCTTCGGTAAGCTCGTGCACGATGCTCTTGCGCGCCGCCTCGGGCGGATTGTCCGAGATAATGACGATATCCGGAATATACGCGATCTCATTGGCTAGGTATTGTGTCACGCCGATTGCAGTTGGGGCATCAGCGACCACCGCAAAATAGGCATGCGGCAATGCGAGCACGAGCCCATCGCCGAAGTACTCGGCAAATCGATAGGCATGTCGCTCTTCCTCAGCAATAACCCGTTCGACTAGGGCCCGATCGAGTGACAGCGCAGCAGCAACGTCACGGATCAGAAGGGTCGTCTGCTTCGGGCCGACGGGCAGCCGTGGATGGGACAGCCATGGCGTGGCAAAGTGGTGCTTGAGCTTCGCTGCCACCCGATGCCCATTCCATGGCGACAGGACGACGTTTAGCTCTGCGGAAGGAAGACGACGGAGATTCGCGATACCATCGAACTCGGTGAATATGATATTCGCGTCCACGCCGATCTTCGCAAACGTCGCCTTCAGCGTTGCCAGTGCACCCTTCCAGAACAAGTGCTGAAACGGAACCACCCCGAGCAAGTTGATCGAGCCTTTCTTCACTGGCCTGGGCTCGAGAAGTTGATCCGCAACTGCCTCGAAGAAGAGTTCGTACCCCTGGTACGAGTTTCCCCCGAATCCCGGTGCTTTTACATGAACGACAGCAGCCTTGTCCTTGAACTCTCGCACCACGGCATCTGTGTCGTCGCCAATCAGCGACGGCACGCATCCCGAGATAACCGCGAAGAGGTCGCCTTTGACAAGCTGCGAAGTGGATTTGATGAGATTGCGTAGCTTCGTTTCGCCACCAAAGACGACGTGCTCTTCGACCAGACAGCTGCAGGGTGTTCCTGTTCCTCCAAGTGCCCCGCCTGCGTTCGAGCCGCCCGCGTAAGTCGTGCCAAATTGGTGCCCGAG
>JBLNFG010000314.1:0-8917 GCA_050263495.1 Myxococcales bacterium
GTAGAAGTTCCGGCGCTGATCGCCCAGTAATTCGAGCGCAAGGATCTCTAGCCCGGTGTGGCTGGCACGCATCCCGGTGAGTAGAGAGACAGTGCTCGGCCGTGTCCACATCGCGGCAGACCACGAATTCGACCAAACGGTTCCCCCGGTAGCCAACCGGTCGAGCTCTGGCGCAACTTGCGGAATCGCTTCGAACCAAGCGTCGAGCGGCGGCAGCTTCGCGCTCCGTTTTGCGCGATCCTCCGCCGCGTCGTGTGCAGCAGAAATGGCGTCACTGCGCATTGCGTCTACGATGATGAACAGGAGATTGTATGGGAGCGAACTCGAGTTCGGAGCCAAGATCACGGGACTGCCCCAGAGCGCAACCAAGGGCTCGTGGCTCGTAGCCTCGGTGCTTAGCTCGAGCTCGCCCTCCGACTCCGCGATCCCCAGCGCCGCGAGATCCAACCCCCAGTCGCGGAATTGCTTCGTCGGACCGTGAACGCGGGCACTTGCTAACTCGCGTCGCTGGGCGCCAGCACTCGGTCGAAATGCCACGTGGAAGGTAACGTCGCCATTGCCGAGCACCGCCGGTGCTACGCGCAGCCTTGCCTGTTTGGGCACTCGGAGTCGAAAGCGCAATGTGGACGGCTGAGCGACAACGATGCACTCACGCTCGTCATGCGTACCCTCCCCCAACCCGAACACCTTGATTCGGCGGTCTTCCTGATCTTGCTCGGCGAGGCCCTTGAACCCTGTCTTCCGCTCGGGCGACTTTGGCTTGGTTTCCTGACTTAGGTTGCCCGCGGCGTCAGGGCCTTTTTCGGATTGGGTCAACCCGACTACTTGAACCATTCGCGCGACCTCGGGCCGCGTCTCTTGATACGGAGACGGATGACGCCGCCAATGTCGGATCAGAATCCCCCGCTCCGCGCGCTCGCCGCTGCGCGGTGACGAGATGCTCGCGCTGCTCATTAAGTCAGTCAGGCGCACAGCGATGCCGTACGCTGATGCGGCACCACCGGGCGAGGCGGCAGACAAACTGGGCGATGCCGACGGGGCCGGCATGGTGACGCGCTCGAGACGAGTCCGGGCAGCAAGCAGATAGCTCACCGACCCCACAAAGGTCGCTAAGGTCAAGACGCTAACTAGGGATCTCGTCCACAGGGCTCCGCGGTGAGTCACGGGTGGACCTCTGTTAGGCGACGCGGCATGAGCCGATCCCCCTTGCGGTCAACTTCCGGATCATCCGCGACGAGGTGCCAAAACTGTGCTTGGAGTTGTTCGAACTCGGCCGGATGCTCGCGGCTACTATCCCGCGTGCACCCGGGATCCAGTTCGAGGTTGCATAGCTCGACATGAACCTTGTCGCGCGCGGGCTGATAAAGCAGACGTAAGCTGCCCAGCTGCACCATGCGATGCTTTGCAGCCGTGGTTAGGGTCTGCCAACGTTCTCGAATCACGATCTGATCACCGTGAGCGCGATCGACCTCCGTTAGCTGCGTCAAGTCAGGATAAGGCAGTCGACGTGACAGCGGCACCTCGGGGATGATCTCAGTAAACCAGAGCCCCGTCTCCGAATAGACGGCTTTGGGTGTTGGAGGCATTCCCCCTAGGACCGGCACCAGAGACCGGCCATCGGCTCGTGGAAGCGCCTCGAGCTGGAGCCGGTCGAGCACCGTGGGTGCAAGATCGACCAAGCTCACTGGATCCGAGACGCGCCTCCGTGATGGACGGGTTGGGTCCGCGAACAGCAGTGGCACCCGCAGGGCAGCCTCGCTCTGCAGGTGATCGCCGTGGCCCTGACTTCTGCCGTACTCGTAGAGTTCCTCGCCGTGATCCGCCGTGACGATGACTATGGTGCGATGATCGAGCGAACGGCGTTTCAGCGCGTCCAAGAGGCGGCCGATAGCCGCGTCCGTTGCATACACCGCGCCGTCGTATAATCCACGTACTTGTGCGATGTCGGCCGGGCTCATCTCTTCGCGATTGAGCGTGTCCGCTTTTGCAAATCGAAACGGGCCCTCGTACCCGGCTTGCTTGAAGCGATGGACGTACGGTGCGGGAGCCGCATACGGGAAGTGGGTCGTCGAATAGAAGACCGTGAGAAAGAACGGTTGCTGGTTGGCTCGGTCAATCTCGTCGATTGCTGTCTTGGTGACGGCTTGCGCATCCGTCGCCTCACTCATTTCTACCACCACCGGGAACAGCCAACGCATCGCGCTTCCGTGCACGAAGGACATCAGCCACGGCGCATTCTTCAACAAGTGCTCGCGTACCAGCTCACGCATCGTGAATGTTGGCGTGCGCACGTGCTCGTAGCCCAGATCAATGCGCCGAAAGATATCTGCGGCAAAATCACCCACGACGGAAGTTCGATAGCCGGCAGTCTTAAGCCGCCCCGCCAAGGTATCGAGGGGTCGCGCGCGAGTCGCCCAGCGAGGAAACATGTGCCGAATCCCGTGGTGCTGCGGGTATTGGCCGGTGGCGATGCTGACCCAAGCCGGAAAGGTCCGAGCCAACGGGGTATAGGCGCGCTCGAAGCTAGCAGCGTTCTCGCGCAACGTGGCAAGATTCGGAGCCCGGGAGAGATCAACGCGGTCGGGGCGCAGCGAGTCGGCTGCAATCAAGAGCACGTTGGGGGCGTCCGAACGGGTTCGCTGTGCTCCATTTCGCTGGCAACCCGATACCAAGTGAACGGATCCAGCGAGGACCAGCGCCAGCAATCCAGCAAGCGCCACTTGCTTGAGGCGGCGCGGTGCGTCCGATACGACACGTAGTGGCCATCCGAAGTATGCCGCCCATGCCGCCACAGCTACCAGAGTTACACCGTCACCCCCGAGCCACTCGGAGAGAACGACCTGCAGCCACGCCAAACCCCCGCCCTGCTCATACAGCTCCTTCTGATGCAAGGCTGGGCGTCGGCCGGCGTCTTCGAGGTAGACGAAAGCAATGACACAGAGCCACAGCAACGTGAGGCGAAGCAGCCGGGGGCCAAATCTTAGCGGTGTGAGGTCAAACCAGCGCCGCCGAATCCACTCGAGCAGCGCAACAGCGAGCCCAACCAGCGCACCCGTCACGACCGACAGCGCGAGCAACTCGAGGGCTGAACGCACCACCTCTGCGCGGTAATCAGTAGCTAGGAAGCGATGAATCGTCGGCACACTCACGCCGCTGATCCGATCATCGATCAGGACGTCAAAGAGACTGCGCAGTGTCAAATAACAACCGAGAAGCGTGCCGACCGCCGCCCCCTCGAGCAAAATCCACGGCGAGTGAGTGCCAGTTTGCGTCGCCGTCACTGCGGTGCGCTCTGTCATCCGCTATCTCAGACGAATCCGGCTTTTCGCCCCGACTCTTTCGGGCCTTCAACCGAGCCCGCGAAGAGATCCTCCAAAGACACGACGTATTGCTCACCTTGGCTCGACTTTGCAAACACGAGCTTCGTGTCGCATCGGACTGCGCAGATGCGAGACACCGCCAAGGTGGCACCATCGTGAGCCAAGTGTAGCGTCAGGCTGCGTCCTTCGGCGGGATGCTGCCATCCCTCTGCATCGGTGGTTACGGCCGCGACTTGCAGGAGAGCTGAGAGGTGCTCGGGGGTCATCCGTGCCCAATTGCCGCGGGGCCGTTGGGCTGTCAAGTAATAACGGGCTTATCCACGTCTTCACCAACGGCGGAGTCGGTTAGCCCCGCTCGGGGTTTCACCCCGAACCCCGCGTCCGCCGAGTGCAGCCGCGCAATCTCGGTAATTGATGGCCAAACTAACGGCGAGCGGCACTAGGCCGCGGCCCGGACCGCGTGGCCATAAAATCGGCTCCGATGTACTACCCGCGCGCAAGGTTCGGTGTATTTTCCGAGGCGTGGGCCAGCCCTCAACGCCCCTCGGACCGATCGAGGATTACCACCTTGCCACCGACAAGCTCTGCAAGAGCTTCGGGGACTATCACGCCTTGATGGACATCGAGCTGCGTGTTGGGCGCGGACAGATTGTCGTAATCATCGGCGGGTCTGGGGCTGGCAAAACGACGCTGCTGAAGATCCTGATCGGGCTTGAACGCCCATCCACGGGTGCCGTGTACCTGTCGGGGACCAATCTGACGAAGCTCTCGGATCGCGAGCTCAATCGCGAGCGCCGCCGATTTGGCATGGTATTTCAGTACTCCGCCCTGCTCGATTCAATGAATGTGTTCGAAAACGTCGCGTTTCCGTTGCGCGAACACACCAAATTGGGCCAGCGCGAGATCCGTGATCGCGTGCGTGAAAAGCTAGAGGTACTGAATCTGCCTGGGGTCGAGAATCGCATGCCAAGCGAGCTCTCTGGCGGCATGAAGAAGCGTGTCGGCTTGGCGCGTGCGCTCATGCTGGAGCCGGAAGTTTTGATGTACGACGAGCCCACGAGTGGTCTCGATCCGCTGTCGTCGCGAATGGTGGACGAGCTAATCAACGAGACGCGGGATCGTTTCGGGGTAACGAGCATCGTTATCTCTCACGACATGACGGGTGCGCTGCAAACCGCCGATTACATCTACGTTTTGTCGAAAGGGCGAGTCGCCATCGCAGGTTCGCCGCAGGAACTGGTTACCCATGACTCAGGTCTCGCCTATGACTTCTTCACGGCCAGTGGCATTGACGCCAGTCGCCTCGTCCGAGAGCGACGCGCAAACCGCTGAGACCGCCTCGATTCGATTGTTCGATCTGAGTGCTCAGAATCAAGGGCTCGCGCACAAGCTCGACGCCGCATTCGAGCGCGTTCGATCGCGTGGAGCCTTCATTCTCGGGGAAGAGGTCGAAGCATTTGAGCGAAAATGCTGTGAGTTCTTGGGCCTGCAGCACGCGGTCGGCGTCTCTAACGGCAGCGACGCCCTCTTCCTCGCCCTCCTGGCGCTCGGGATTGGACCAGGGCACGAGGTCATCACGACGCCGTTCACGTTCATTGCGACCGGGGAGGCGATCCTTCGCACGGGCGCAACCCCCGTTTTCGCGGACATCGATCCAGAGACACTTTGCCTCTCACCGGAGCGCGTCGCGACGATGCTCTCTACTCGCACGCGAGCGGTCGTTTACGTTCACCTGTACGGCAACCCAGGGCCGATTGCCGAGCTGGCTCAGCTTTGCGCTGAGCGAAGCGTATTCCTGGTCGAGGACGCCTGCCAAGCCTTCGGGGCAAGCTGCAATGGTCGATTTGCTGGCGCCTTCGGCGACATCGGGTGTTTCAGCTTCTTTCCCACGAAGCCGCTCGGTGGACTGGGCGATGGCGGTCTGTGCACCACGAACGATCGCGCGCTTCACGCGCGCCTGGTCTCGCTGCGATCCCACGGACAAAGCCAGCAAAGCGGCTCAGCTGGCCTTGGTGGAAACTTTCGCCTCGATGCGCTGCAAGCGGCACTGCTGTCGGAAAAGTTGCCGCTGGTAGACTCCTGGCGGCGTGCTCGCGAAGTGAACGCTCGACGCTACGGCGAGGCGCTACAAGGATGTCAGGCGGTGAACGCTGCCCCAGTTGCGCCCGATTCCGTGCGACCTGCGTACGCGCTCAGTACCGTGCGCGTGCCGAGTGGAAGGGACCAGTTGATGACCTTCCTCGCGCAACGGGGTATCGAGTCGCGCGTTTACTACCCGATGCTTCTCCCTGAACACGCGTTGTTCGGACCGCACTGTCGCCGCGACGCACTAACCCAAGCAGAAAGAGCGAGCCGCGAGGTGCTCAGCCTTCCCAATTATTACGGCCTTTCCGTCAATGCCCAAGAGCGGGTGATCCGCGAAGTGTTGAATTGGGGCGCTCGTGGGCACGCCGAGGGATCGCTCGCGTGAACGAGTCTTTGGGCCCAAACGTCGGAGTTCACCCGACGGCCGTAATCGACGAGGGCGTCACGGTCGGCACTGGAACGAAGATCTGGCACTTCTGTCATCTCTCGAGCGGGGCACGCATTGGAGCTCGGTGCGTGCTCGGACAGAACTGCTTCGTCGCGGGTTCCGTCGTAGTCGGCGATGGCTGTCGGATTCAGAACAACGTCAGCCTCTACGACGGTGTGGTGCTGGAAGACGAGGTGTTCGTTGGCCCAAGTGCGGTCTTTACCAACGTAATGAATCCTCGAGCAGCCATCCGCCGACACACGGAGTTTCGGCCGACTCGGGTTTGCCGTGGTGCAACGATCGGTGCCAATGCCACTATCGTCGCTGGTGTAACGCTTGGGAGCTACTGCTTCATCGGCGCGGGCTGCGTCGTTACCCACGATGTCCTGCCATTCGCGCTCATGGTTGGGGTGCCAGCGGTCCAACTGGGGTGGATGAGTCGCGCCGGTGAGCGCCTCACCTTTCAAAATGAGTCAGGCCTGACGCGCTGCCCGACTACTGGCGAAGCCTACCGGCTCGCGGGAGGTCAGCTGGAACTGGCTGAAGACGAGGCCCTGCTGTGAAAGCGTGACGTGTTTTTGCAGGCTGGAGCCACTACTCAAAAGTGAACCGCTGCGGCGGTCGGTTTTGGCGTAGCCCTGATTGTGAGATTGGAATTTGTTACTTATACGGTAGCTGAATCCAAAGAAGCTCAGGAATTTCGTCAATTGCTGCAGGAAATGTGGTTGCTCGGAGCTAAATGAAGGTGGTTGCTGGCCCGTTTGGGATTGCAGACAACACCCAAAGTCGAAGCCCGAGTCCAACATCGGTACTGGGTACAACAAGGGTGTTCCACGCACACCGAGGAGTACGTCCTACTATGGGGACACAATCGCTAGGCTCCAGGCAGAAGAAACAATCCGTTGCGCCGGCGGGAAACGCCTCCCAGTTGGTTGCGCGCCCCCAATCGATGCCCGTCAGCACGGCCCCTGACTCAGCAACCGAGTCCCTGGATGATGGGTGGGGTGATGACAGCGAAGCGCTGCCCTCTGCCATCGAGGTCAAGGTAACGTCCGAGGCACTCGCTCCAGCGCGAGTGCCAGATTTCGGACCACTTGGTCGTATCCACGCCGTGGACGACCAGGAAGAGCCGCCTATCTCCCGCAATCGATCCGGAGCCGGACGACATGCGTCGGGTCAAGAGGGCCAAACCGTCGCGGCCCAGACACTGGCTGTTGTCGGCACCACCAAGAAGGCCGTCACCGCAGCGCCGCGCAATGGAGTTCCAGGTGGGCGCAGCGGGCGCGCGCGTCAAACTACGATGGCTGGCGGATTTGTCGCGCCAACCGGCGAAGTGATGGAGAGCCACGCCGCACCCAGCGTGATAACGAGTGGCCGGCGCGTTCCTTCAAGTTTGCCGCCGAGGCTCGAGGAGGAAGAGAGCGATTGGGACGTACCGCTCGACCCAGTGCTCACGCCGACCAGTGTGCTTTCCGTGGGCAAAACCGCCGCTTCGTCAGATCGCGTTGCCTCCGACCGCACTAAGGCGGCGCGGCCTAGCGGCGCCCCAGTGCAGCAACCAACACCACTCGGAACCACCGGGGTTCACGCGATCGCGAAAGCAAACCATCGAAGAAGTCGCTCGGCGGCACTCCCGAACCAATCCCAAAGCAGCGGGGCTCCAAAAAGCCAAGCCAAGTCCCCGAGCGCGGCGCTGCAACACGGAGAGTCGCTCCCGCAAAAGCGCGCGAAAACCGCCGTCACCGAACATCCGCAGCCCGCCTTCACGGCCACTGCTACGCCTGTTCTTGCTCCTGCCATTGACATCACCATCGAGCCGAGCTTTCCGCGCGGAAGCGCCGATTCTGAAGCCCGGGACAACCTGGGGCTGCCCATCGGCGGGGCAGACACGGAAGAATCCTCGGTTGAACCAGCCTTGTCCGCCCTTGCATGGGAACAGCAGCGCGTTTCAGCGGGTCGCAGAACCGTGCTTTGGTGTTGCGCCGCTGCTCTGGTGTTGCTCGCGGCGGCTGGGGGTTGGGCATACGTCGGAAAGCACGCCCCATTCACTGGGCGTCAGCCCGCAGTCGTGCGAGTTCAGCCGGCAGCCGTGCCGAAGCCGGTTGAGGCGCCGGAAAAGGCGATCGAAGTACCAGAGAAACCGGCCCAGCTCGCGGCGCCCATTCAAGAGGCAATCACGAGTCAACCGGCTCCTATCGCGGAACAAGCCAAGAATGAGGACGCGAAAGCGAAGTCCAAGCCACGACGGCGGGTAACCAGCGCGGCCAGTCGAGCTGCACCTTCTCGTCCGATTCCTACCGAGGATGCCCCCAGCCATGAGGTGCCCTCGTCTGGCATCGGAGAATCGGCACCTCAGCCGCAGATCGTCGGAGACAAGGCGCTCAAGCCCAGCAAAGAACCGATCACCGCCGAGCTGTGAGAACTGGATTGACCGACGCCTGAGACGGGGCTTGGCCTTTTGCGGAGCAGCGGGCCAAGCCGCGTTACCTTCTGTCCAATCGCTGATGCTCCCACGAGAGCGGACCGCTCTGCCGCGTCACGCCGCGTATGAAGACGGTTCGTGAAATAGGCCTGCTAGCCGCCTTTACTCCCGGCCCTGGCTGAACTAAGCCTCCGCGCCCGGCGTACCAACGCTGGCAAACCACACGCTCCATTCGAACGTTCGAACCCGGTGCCCCTGCTTGCAGAGGGGTTGGTTCGACGAGGGGCGGAGGCAAAACCGAAAGGACCATCGTAATGAGTGAGCAACTGCCGACCACCAATGAAACTTCCGCCACCCCACGCGATCCCTCGCAGCCTTTGACGGTTCGCGACCTATTCGAAGCGGGTGTCCACTTTGGACATCAAACGAAGCGCTGGAACCCCAAGATGCGTCCGTACATCTACGGCGCACGCAGCGGGATCCATATCGTCGACCTGGACCAAACGGTTCAGCTCTTCAAGCGCGCTTCCGACTTCGTCTCGGACTGCGTGGCACGCGGCGGCCATCTGCTTTACGTCGGAACCAAGCGACAGGCAGCGGAGATCGTTCGGGAAGAAGCCGCACGCGGCGGCCAGTTCCATGTCACGAACCGCTGGCTCGGTG